>NZ_JAMXFI010000016.1:0-78192 GCF_025460875.1 Microvirga yunnanensis | reverse complement strand
CCCCGGGTGGTCTTTACCCATGCCAAAAAACTTTCCAACACATTTTTGGCCCCGAGGCTCCCTCTCTTGACCGGCGCATCGGATGAGGCGGAAAACCGGGTCCACTTTTCCGTCCGATGCGCTAGAAGCCGGCCTCTCGTCCGGTGGCCGGTCGTCAATCTCGTGTGTCGCGTGTGGAACTCGCATGGCCGAAGCGGCCGAATCTCAGGGGTCAGGGCTCTCTTGTGGGCTCACACCGGTCTCATGCTGGCACGGGCACCGACTCGGGGAGCAGGCGCTCGGTTTTCAGGTCTCGCCAAAGCGCGGCAGGCACTTCGGTTTTGATCGCCTTCATGTTGCGTTCGACCTCCTCGGGAGAAGCGCCCCCGAGGATCACGGATGCCACAGCTGGCGCGCCAAGGGCGAACCGGAGGGCAGCGACCGCGATCGGGACACCGTGGGCTTCGCAGACGCGCTCGATCCGCGCGACCTTGTCCATCACTTCGGGCGGGGCCGGCACGTAGTTGAAATGAGCGCCGGGTTTGGCCCCGGTGGCCAGGATTCCGGAATTGTAGATGCCGCCGAGGATGACGCCGATCCCCTTCTGTTCGGCGAGCGGCAGAAACTCGTCCAGGGCGTCTTGATGGAGGAGCGAGTAGCGTCCAGCGAGCAGCACGCAATCGAAGTCTCCGGCCTTCACGAAGCGCACCGTCGTGTCGGATTCGTTGAGGCCGAGCCCCACTGCCTTGACGACGCCCTGGCTCCGGAGCTCGTGCACGGCTTTGTAGGATCCTTCCATTGCCTCCCGAAAGCGCTGGTCGGCCATCTCGGGGCCATGCGTCCAGACGTCCACGTCGTGCAGGAGGAGGATGTCGATGCGGTCGAGGCCGAGCCGCAGGAGGGACTGCTCGAAGGAGCGCATCGTACCGTCATAGGAATAGTCGACGATTGAGGCATGCGGCACGCCGCCGGCGAAGCCGGGACCTCCGACGCTGCGGCCCGGTTTGCGCGGGTCCATGCGCCTTCCGACCTTCGTTGAAAGCACGTACGAGTCCCGGGGAAAGCGTCGCAGCGCGGCGCCGAAACGCAGCTCCGAGAGACCGTTTCCGTAATGGGGCGAGGTATCGAACAGAGTCATGCCGGCGCGGTGGGCCGACTCGACCGTCGCGATGGCCCTGCCTTCGTCGAGCCGCTCGTACAGGTCCCCGACCGGCACTCCGCCGAATCCGAGAATGGTGACCGGGATGCCTGTCTTTCCGAGGGGGCGGGTAGGAAGCATGGGAACGCCTCTGAGGCTTGAGTGGAGGGGCGGGATCAGGCGGTTGCCCGAACCTTGGGGGTATCGGTGACGGTGTCGAGGTCGGGCGCCTGGCCGTAGCTCATCCTGCGCATCTGCTCGATCACTTGAGCCATCTGCGTCTCGGTGAGGCGCGGCGGTTCGCCGACCGCGAGCGCATGGACGTACATCTTGGCAAGGGTCTCGATCTCCACGGCCCGCCAGAGTGCGCGTTCGAAGGTGTCGGCAAGTACGATCAGGCCGTGATGCCCGAGAAGGCAGGCGCTGCGGTCCTGAAGGGCCGCAAGGGCGAGATCGGACAGGTCCTGAGTTCCGAAGCACGCGTAGGGCGAGCAGCGGATGTCCGTGCCGCCCGCGACGGCCACCATGTAATGGAAGGCGGGGATTCCGCGCTCGTGCACCGCCAACGTGGTCGCGTAGGTGGAGTGGGTATGGAGCACGACGTTGTGATCCGGACGGGCTCGCAGAATGTCGCGATGAAAGCGCCATTCTGAGGAGGGGCGATGACGTCCCTCGAACGTTGCGTCGAAGCCCATGACCACGATGTCCTCGGGTTCCATCCGCTCATAGGGCAGGCTGGTTGGCGTGATGAGGAACCCGTCGGGAATGCGGTGGGAGAGATTGCCGGAGGTGCCTTGGTTGAGGCCGATCCGGTTCATCTCGCGACATGTCTTGACCATGTCTGAGCGGAGGATATGGAAGGGGACTTGGGACATGGCGTTCTCGCGTTTCAGGCGGACAAGGCTGCAGGGTCAGGCTCAGCGGCCAGCCGCGCCCAGCGGACGGCAGCCTCGCGAAGGCCCGGGAGGACCAGGGGCTCGGATGGAAGGAGTGGGATCTTCACCGGCGCCGTACGCGAGAACCGCCCCCACAGGAGGCCGGCGCCCAGGGCGGTCCCGTGCGGAGACTGGCTCAGGGCGACGGGCTGGCCGGGGCGCAGCGCCGCGAGCAGACGGCCGAAGGCGATGTTGGTGGAGAACCCTCCGTCGACCACGATCGGCGCGCGGGAGCCCAATGCATCCAGGCAGGCGCTGGCCGTGAGTGCCGCGTAGAGTGCGGCGGCTGCGCCCGCCTCGGCCGCCGCGGCGGGTGGGGGGCCGGCGAAACGTCCGCGACGACCACTCCCGGGAAACAGGCCGTCGTGGGGACCGAACGAGGGGAGGGGCAAAGTCCCGCGCGCGATCAGGTCCCGCAGGGCTGCGATGGCGGCGTCGTCCGGAGCCGGTTCGGAGCCGGCGATCATCGCGTATTCGCGCCCTGTCATCGTCAGCGTCGAGGACACAATCTCTCCGTCGACGTCGACATTGGATACCATCGCCCGCGCGCCGTCCAGCCGATCGAGGGGGCAGCGGCGGTCGAATCCGATCATCCAGGTGCCGGTGGACAGAACGGTGTGGTCGGACAGCCCGGCTGCCTTGTAGCGGAAGAGGTTGGCATTGCTGTCGTGGACCCCGCAGAGCACCTCGGTATTCCGTGCAAGACCGGTTCGTGCCGCCCAATCGGGTCGCAGATGCCCGAGGACCTCGCCGGCGCAGGAAAGCGGAGGGAAAAGACGCGAGAAGCCGCGCCGTCGGACGAAGTTCGAGAGCGTGCCCGCCCGCGGGTTCCACACGTGGCCCTGCGCGCCGAGCTGCGAGACCTCGCTGGCCGGTACGCCGCCGAGCCTCCAGGCCACGTATTGCGCGGTCGTCAGGAAATGCTGCGCCTGCGCGAAGGCTTGCGGGAAGCACTCCGCCTGCCAGGTGAGCTGCTTGGCGAGCTGCATTGCACCGGCTCCGGTGAAGGAGAACACCTCCTCGTATGGTGGTCCTTCGAGAGCGTAGAGGGCATCTATCTCGGGCGGCGTCGCAGCCTCGTAATCCATCATCGGCAGAACGGCCCCGGCCTCGTCGACCAGCACGCCACCGCCGCCATGGGCGGTGGTGACGAGCGCGCTGATCTGGTGACGGCCAGCAAACCCAGCGAGGCCGTCGAGGAACCAGTCGATGATGCCGTCGATGTCGATTGCCGGATAGGGCTCGTCGAGCAGGAAGTCGTGAAGACGCGAGATCGAGGCGGTGCAATCCCCCTCAGGGTCGACGAGCACGAGCTTCAGATTGGTTTTCCCGATGTCGAGAACCGCTGCCTGTGGCTTGCCGGACCCAGTCATGGTCAACCGCCCCTGAGCCGCTGCCGCAGCTGGGTGGTGCCCGCGACCGCGATCAGTATGCCGCCCCAGATTGCCAGGGTCAGAAATGCGCTGAAGTTCAGGAGGTTGAACGCCGACGAGATGATCTGGAGCATGACGAGGGCCAGCACCAGCCCGCTCACCTTGCCGAAACCACCCATCGGGTTGATGCCCCCGAGCACCGCTGCGAGGATCGTGACGAGCAGATAGCTCTCACCATAGGAGGCATTGGCCGAGTTGAAGCGCGCCATCATGACAATGGCCGCCACGGCGGCGAGAAGGCTCGAGATCAGGTAGACCTTCAGGATCACGCGCCGCGTTTGAATCCCCGAAAACCGCGTCGCCCGCTCGTTGGAGCCGATCATGTAGATCGCCGCTCCCAGAGGCGTCCGGTTCAGCATGATCGCCAGCGGCAGCGCAGCGGCGGCGAAGACGAGAAGCGCCACCGGGATGCCCAGCACCGCTCCGTTCCCGATGAACACGATGGGCTCGGGGAAGCCGGAGATCACGTTGCCTCGCGTGGTGCCGACCGAGATTCCCTTGACCAGGGTCATCGTGCCGAGCGTTGCGAGGATAGGCGAGACCCGCAGATAAGCGATGACGAACCCGTTCACGAGTCCGATCAGCGCCGCAACGGCGAATCCCGCCGCGAGAGCCGCCACCTGGATCAGGACCCACGCCGCGCCTTCCGATCCCGGCACGAAGCGCGTGAGAATGGCTGCCATCGTCAGCGCGCACAGGTTGGCGGTCGCGATGACAGACAGGTTGATGCCCCCCGAGAGGAGCGTCACCATCATGGCGAGCGACAGGATGCCGAGCTCCGGCAGCTGGTAGGCCATGGATTGGAGGGATGCGGCCGAGAAGAGCTGCTCGCCGATCACGAGCCCAAAGGCCGCCAGCAGGATCGCGATCAGCACCAAGAGCCTCAGGTTGGCGCCGTCGCCGCCGAAGCCCCGCAATCGCTCGACGTACCCCATCCGACGAGGCTGGGCCTCGACCGCCGCGATCCCTTTGTCGAGCTGCCCGATCGTATCCGCAGGCTTGGAGGAGGTCAGGGGGTGGCTCATGGCGCGGCACTCCGCAGAGGATCCCGTGCCCATGCGAGCCTGCCCCCTTCCCGCATGTCGTGAGTGGACGTGGGTTGATTCATGCGACGGCACTCCCAGCCCGTCGCCTGAGGGTGAGCGAGGTCGAACTCACGGAGACGAGGATCACGAGCCCGACGAAGAACTGCGACCAGTATGACGAGATCCCCACCAGAACGAGACCGTTCTGCATCACGGCGAGGAGCGCCAGCCCCAGCACCGTGCCGAGCACCGTTCCGACGCCGCCGTTGAGACTCGCCCCGCCGAGGACCACCGCCGCCAGCACGTCGAGCTCACGACCGACGAGGACCGTAGGCGCCACGCTCTGGGCAAGCTGCGCCTGGGCGAGCGACGCGATGCCCGCCATGAAGCCCATATAGCCGTAGACGAAGAGGTTGAGGCCGAACACGTGGAAGCCGAGCCGCCCCGCGGCGTCCCGGTTGCCGCCGAGCGCATAGATCTGCCGTCCGATGGTGGTCCGGTTGAGCAGGACCCAAGTCGCCGTGAAGGCGAGCAGGAGCAGCAGGATCTGGAGGTTCACCCCGTAAGGGATCTGGTCCGCGTCCACGAATTCGAACCACCAGATCCCTTTCGAAAACCAGTCCGGCAGTGCATAGATGTACTGGCCGCCGGTGACGAAGACGAGCAGCCCGTAAAAGATGTTGAGCGTTGCGATCGTAACGATGATGCTCGAGATGCGCAGGCTTTCGATCAGCCAGGCGTTCAACAATCCGCAGGCGATCCCCGTTCCGACGGCGAGCCCGAAAGTCTCGGCCCAGCCCAGCCCATAGGCTTTGGCGAAAGAGAGGGCGAGATACTGCGCCACCGAGGCCGTCGCCGTGAATGAGATGTCAATCCCGCCGGCGACCAGAACGACGAGGAGCCCCGCCGCCAGGATGCCAAGGAAGGCATAGGAGGTGAGGAGGTCGAACAGATTCTGGAGCGTGAGAAAGCTCGGGGTCGCGATCGTGAGGACGGCGCCAAGCGTCAGCACGACGGCAAGGAGGCGGGCCTCGTGGCTATGCGAGAAGCGGCGGAGAGCGTCGATCATGAACGACCCTGCACGAATGCGGGCGCCGGATCCGGTGCGGGCCGCCCTGTTGCATTGCCGAAAGTGAGGCAGGTGGCAGGAACGAACTCAAGCATTCACGGCCACCCTGAGCTCGGCTTCCGAGGTGCGGTGCGGTCGGAACTCGCCAGTGAGCCGCCCCGCCCGCATGACCAGCACGCGATGGCTGTGGAAGAGCACCTCCGGAATCTCGTCGGAAATCATGATCACGGCGACGCCTTCCGCCGCCAGCCGCTTGACGATCTCGTAGATCCCGTCCTTAGCGCTGATATCGACCCCGACCGTGGGGCTGTCCAGGATGAGGACGCGCGGGTTGGTCGCCATCCATTTCGCCAGGACCACGCGCTGCTGGTTGCCCCCGGAGAGGGTCTTGACCGGATTCGCGGGGTCGGAAACCTTGATGCCGAGGTCCTGGATCCAGCGCCGCACGGTCTCGCGTTGCCGCTTCGGATCGATAAGGCCGAGGCGCCCCGCCAGGCGGTCGAGGACGGTCACCACGGTATTGGCCGATATCGACTGGTCGAGCACAAGGCCGAGGGTCAGGCGATCCTCGGAGACATACGCGACACCGTTCTCGATGGCCTCCCGGTTGGTGCGCATCGTGAGCGGCCGCCCTGCAATCCGAATGGTGCCCGAGTCCGCGGGGTTCATTCCGAAGAGAGACAGCGCAAGCTCCGTTCGCCCTGAGCCGAGAAGCCCCGTGATGCCGAGGATCTCGCCCTCGTGCACCCGCAGATCGACGTTCTCGTACTCGCCGCGCCGCGTGAGGCCCTCGACCTCCAGAACGACGGGTCGCCCGGTTAGGTCGATATCCCTCAGATCGTAGCGAAATTCCTTGCCGGTCATCAGCACGGCGAGCCGGTGGTCGTCCATTTCGGCTGCGTCGTAGGTTCCGACCTTGCGCCCGTCGCGCAGCACCGTGACGCGCTCGGCGACCTCCATCACCTCGTCCAGGCGGTGGCTCACGAAGACGACGCAGATGTTGCGCGACTTCAGCTCCCGGACAAGCGAGAGCAACGCGTCCACCTCGTGGCGGGTGAGCGATGCCGTTGGCTCATCCATGATGACGAGGCGTGCGTCCGCGGCCATGGCCCGGCAGATCGCAACGAGTTGCCGGTCTGCAATCGAGAGCGTCTCCACACGGGCATGCAGATCGAGGACGACGCCGATGCGCGCCATGGCGCTCCGTGCGGTCTCGTCGATCGCCCGCCAGTCCACGACCCGGGGCCGGCCGAGATGCCCGCTTACCGCAATGTTTTCGGCAACGGTGAGGTTCGGGAAGAGAGACAGGTCCTGATAGATCACCTGGACGCCAAGCCGGGTGCTCTCGACCGGGGTGAGCCGCGTGTGCTCGGTCCCCGCGATGACAATGCGACCGCCCGCTTCCGGTGGCTGCACGCCCGAGATGATCTTGATGAGCGTCGACTTGCCGGACCCGTTCTCGCCGACCAGGCAGTGGACTTCACCTGCCTCGAGCGTGAGGCAGATGTCCTCCAGCGCTCGGACACCCCCAAAGCGCTTTGAGATATGCTGCAGTTCGAGGAAGGCCATGGAGCGGATCCTTGGTGACCGTTACCAGCGCGGGTGTCTGCCCCGCGCTGGTCGCTCGCATCCGCGGTTTACAGGCCCTGGGCGATCAGGCCGTCCACCGTGTCCTTGTTGATGCGCATGATCTTGTCCACCTTGATCTGCCGCCCAGCGACATCGACTTCGGCCTTACCGAGACCGGGAATCTCGACCCCGTCCTTGATCTCCTTGCCGTCCGAAACGAGCTTGGCCACGGCCACCATGGCGTAGCCGGCGTCGGTCGGGTTCCAAAGGAATCCCTCGCGAATCGTGCCATCCATAATCAAAGGCTTGGCCTGGGAGGGGAGCACCGTGCCGACCACCGCGATCTTGCGCCCGAGCCGCTTCTCGCGCACCGCGTTGCCAGCCCCGATGGGACCATTCGACCCGAAGCCCAGGATGCCCTTGAGGTTGGGATAGGCCTTGATCACGTCCAGTGTGGTCCGGTAGCTGGTGTCGATCTCGTCCGCGCCGGGGAAACGGTCGGTGACGAGCTTCATCTTAGGGTAATGCTCTTTCTGATAGGCGATCGCCGCATCCGCCCATTTGTTGTGGAGCGGGGTCGTGAGCGTACCGACATAGACGACGTACTCGCCCTCTTCACCCATCTCCTGCGCAAGGCGCTTCATCTGCTCCTCGCCGAACTTCTTGGAGTCGATGAGCTCCACGTTCCAGGTGCGGCCTTCCTGTTCGGGGCCTTCATGGGTGATGACGGGAATACCAGCGGCTTGGGCCCGCTTGAGCACGGGTTCAGTGACTTTCACGTCGAGAGGAACAAGGCCGATCACGGCAACCTTCTTGGCGATCAGATCCTCCAGCAGCTTCACCTGCTGGGCCGGATCGACGTTGGCGGGGCCGACCATGGAGGCGTTCATCCCAAAGTCCTGACCGCCCTTCTTGATCCCCTTCTCGACTGCGTTGAACCAAGGAATTCCGGCAATTTTGACGACCGCTACCATCTCCTTCTGGCTTTGGGCGAAAGCCGTCACAGGCACCGCGAGGAGCCCAGCGGCAACGACGGCACCGAACGTCGAGAGCAGTTCACGCTTGTTCATGGTTTTCCTCCCTGCAGGCCCTGAGGCCTGTATGCTTGTGTTTTTTGATTTTTCGGATCTCGGAGTGGGCCCGGGCCGCCCAGCCTGCCGGAAACTGTAGAACGCGGGGCAATACCTCCTACGCGCGAGTGGCAGAACCCAAAAATAATACGTACCTGAGTCACCGCATGCGACAAATACCACGGGCGAGATATTTGGAATGAACGGGAGCGCAGGACTCGGCTATTTAGCATTATACTTCACTCTTGATTCGACAGGAGCCCCTCATGGCCGGGCCGATCGGGGTGCGGCGGTGCGCGTACAACCGCGCGATCATGCCTTCCTCGTCGAGCCCGATCAGCCGCGAGGAGCTGGAGCATAAGGTTTCGTGGGGCAGGGTAGCGAACCTGTAGAAAGGCGCGTAATGGTGTTGTGTTGGCGGGCACCTGAAATTGATCCGGTGCTGGGTGCCCCGCAGATGATCATGCTCTCCAAGATGGCTCACACTGCGGCATTTGCGCTAATGTCTGAACGTTGGCATCAACCAGTGTGGCTTCGAGAGAACGCATGGAGTAGTCGCGATGGAAATCTCGGAGCAGGACATTCAACCCGGTGATCCGGGTCAGCCGGAAGCCCGTCAGCCACTCTATCTCGCAGTCTACGGCTCACTGCGGGACGAAATCCAAGTCGGCAAATGGGAGATCGGTGCCTCCCTTCCGTCGGAGGCGGATCTGTCGGACCGGTTCCAGGTCAGCCGCATCACGACACGCCACGCACTCCGGCTGCTAGAAGCTGATGGTTACATCAGGAAGGCGCAATCGAGGCGCCCGGTCGTCACCGCCATGGCTCCTCCCCGTCGGGAAGGCTGGTTCATGGACTCCCTCGCCGACATCGTGGCGATGGTGGGCAATGCACGTCTCGACATCGGCAGTTGGAGGCTGGAGCGCTCCGCTCCAGACGCGAGGGACTTCGAACTGCCGCTCGCAGCCCGGCTCCACTGCCTGCGCGGGACGCTTTCGCGTAACGGGCGGCCCTATGCCCGATCGATCATCTATTTCCCACCGGAGGTCGGGGCACGGCTGTCCCGCGGCGCTTTCGACGACGCCGTGGTCTTTCGTGTGCTCCAGCGGGAACTGGGCATCCTCATTGAGGATGTAAGGATGACCGTTTGGGCGGAACTGGCTACGGAGGAGGATGCCCGCGATCTCAGGTGCGAGGTGGGCGACGCCATCTTGGCAACCCGATTGCTGTACCGTGACGAGAACGAGTCCCTCATCGAGATCGCCTACAGCCGCGCCCTCGCATCCGAGGCCCGATTGTCCACCCATTTGGTCACCTCGACGAGGGATTCTTGACAATTCCTTCGACAAAGGTTGTTATAACAAGTTGAGGGTATAACCCAGCCGCAAGCTCGGACGCCCTAGAGGGAAACGCCATGCAGGTCGGCCTCCAAGGGAAGGTCGCACTGGTGACTGGCGCGGCGCAAGGGATCGGCCGTTCCATAGCCGATACGCTGGCGCGAAACGGCGCGCGGGTCATCTATACGGACCTCGACTTCGATCGTGTGGCCGAGGCTGCACGCAGTTCAGCTCCGTGCAATGAAGGGCATCTCGCTTTCGCGATGGATGTCTCCGACGGCTCCGGCATCGACGCAACGGTAGCCGAGGCGGCAGAGGCCGCGGGCCGGATCGATATCCTCGTCAACAATGCCGGCATCGGCGTGAGAGCGGCAGACCGAAAGACCATCGACGAATTCCCGGTCGATACCTGGGAGGAGATGCTCAGGATTGATCTGACCGGTGTGTTCCGGGTCAGTCGCGCGGTCATTCCGCACATGAAGTCGCAGCGCTCCGGACGGATCATCAACATCGCATCCGTCCTAGGCCTCGTGCCGATGCGCCTTCAAAGCTCCTACGTGGCCGCGAAGGCAGGCGTTGTGAACCTGACCCGTTCGATGGCGCTCGAGCTGGCGCCTCATGGCATCCTGGTCAACGGGATCGCTCCGGGCTCGACGGCAACGGAAGGCTGGAAACGCTGGATCGGTGCCGCAGAAAGCGAGGAGCTCGACCTCCACGCGAGGCTGCTGTCGCATATCCCCCTGGGGAGGCCCGCCTCGACGCAGGAAATCGCGAATGGCGCGCTTTTCCTGGCGGCCCCGGAAAGCTCCTACATCACGGGGCATGTCCTTCCCATCGACGGCGGTTGGACCGCCGGCTTCGCGCGGGATTTCTGAACCATGGCGCAATTGCAGCGGAACATCGGTCGCGAAGAACTCAGCAACCGGCTTCCGCTGCCGGAGGGGATCTCCGCCCAAGCGATGCTTGATCTCTACAGGAGCATGGTCCTCCTCAGGAAGTTCGAGCTGGCAGCGCAGGTCGCGTGCCGCACCGGAGAGACACCTGGCTTCCTCCACCTTTATGTGGGCCAGGAGGCGACTGCCTCTGGCATCTGCGCTCACCTGCGGCCGACCGACTGGATCACGTCCACGCATCGCGGCCATGGGCATGCGCTGGCGAAGGGCATGGACCCGAGCGTGCTCATGGCGGAGCTCTATGGGAAGCACGACGGGTGCTGCGGCGGCCGCGGCGGCACCATGCACCTGTACGATCCGGCGATCGGACTCTTCGGGACGAATGGTCTGGTGGGAGGAGGGATTCCCTCGGCGGTCGGGGCTGCCATCAGCGCCAAGTATCGGGGCACGCGGGACGTCTCGGTCGCCTTCTTCGGGGACGGAGCGACCAATCATGCCGCCTTCCATGAAGCGCTGAACTTCGCCGGGGTGAGGCGGGCTCCCGTCGTGCTGGTCTGCGAGAACAATCTCTATGCGACGGCAACCGCGCTCTCGTCGGTCACCCTCAACCCCGAGATCGCGAGCCGGGCGGCTGCCTATGGCATTCCAGGCATCGCCGTCGACGGCAACGACGTGATAGCGGTCTGGCAGGCGGCCCGCGACGCGGTGGAGCGCGCCCGAAACGGACATGGGCCGACGCTCATCGAGGCGAAAACCTACCGCACTGTCGGCCATCACGAGGGCGATCCCGTGATCGGCATTTACCGGACCCAGGAGGAAGTGGACGAGTGGACAAGGCGGTGTCCGGTCGAGACCTTCAGGCGCCGGATCGTGGAGGACTACGCGATCGTCACGGGACGTGAGCTCGACCGGATCGACGCTTCCGTCGACGCCTCGGTCAAGGCTGCCATCGAATATGCCCGCCGGTCGCCCGCACCGGAGCCGGAGACCTATTCGCTTCACGTCTTCGCGGATCCGATCAACCCGACCGAGGCGACGGCAGCGATGCCCCGAGGCCGTCCCACGGTCGAGACGGGGTGGCTCGACGCCGTCAGGGACGGAATCGCCGAGGAGATGCGTCGCAACCGCGACCTGATCTATTTCGGGGAGGGGACCGGCGAGCGCGGGGGCACCTTTGCGCACACCAAAGGATTGTACCAGGAATTCGGCGGGGATCGCATGGTCGACACGCCGATCTCGGAACTCGGCTTCACCGGCGCGGCGCTCGGGGCGTCCGCCACGGGCACTCGCTGCATCGCGGATCTCATGTTCGCGGACTTCCTGTTCGAGGCGGCCGGACAGATCGTCCTGCAGGCAGCGAAACTGCGCTACATGTCGAACGGCCAGATGCAGGCTCCCATGGTCGTTCGCGTCGGCGCAGGAGCGGTTCGGTCGGCAGGCCCGCACCACTCGGGCACCTACCATCCGGTCTGGGCGCACGTTCCGGGGCTCGTCGTCTGCCTTCCTTCAACGCCTGCCGATGCCAAGGGGCTGATGAAGACGGCCCTCAGGGCGCGCGATCCAGTCATCATGCTGGAGACGAAGGCATTGTTCTCGTCGAAGGGTCCTGTGCCGCAAGGCGAGCATTTCGTGCCCTTCGGGCTCGCCCGAATTGCCCGGAAGGGGACTGACCTCACCATCGCCAGCGCCGGGCAACTCGTAATCAAGTCACTTGAGGCCGCCGACATCCTGGCCGAGGACGGCATCTCCGTTGAAGTCATCGATTTGCGAACGATTCAACCGCTGGACGTGGAAACCGTGGCCGACAGCGTCAGGCGCACCCATCGCCTTCTCGTCGTGGACGAGGCCTATGCGATGTTCGGGGTCGGCGCCGAGCTCGGCCAATCCATGAACGAACTCTGCTTCGATCATCTGGACGCGCCCGTCGCCCGTCTTCACACGGCGCCCGTGACTCACCCCTTCGCGCCGTCTCTCGAAGGCGCCATGCTCGTATCGACGGATCGCATTGTCGCCGCTGCGAGGAGGCTTCTGCGCGGTGAGGTCGATCCCATCGACCGGGCGGGCCGGTTTGCCGCTGCCGGACGTGGGGCGGCAGAGGAGGTCGATAATCTCCCGGTTCGTCAAACCCGGCCTCATGTCGAAGCTGTGGCGCCCATGCGCGGCAGTATCGAAGGTATTCCGATCACGATGCCCTTCGGCGACCTGACGGTCAATGAAGGCAAGCTCGTCAAATGGTACCGCCGTCTCGGGGACAGCGTCGCTCAGGGCGATCATGTAGCGGATATCGAGACGGACAAGGCTGTCGTCGAGATCGAATCCCCCGCCAGCGGAGTTCTCGCCGAGATACTGGCGGCGGATGGGGCGACGGTGGCCATGGGATCTCCCATCGGGATCGTTCGGGAGGCGAGCTGATGCGCATATTGCTGTCTCAATTCAGGTATCCCGATGATCGACTCGAGCGGCAGACGTTAGGCCGCGAAGGCGAACTCATCGTGCAAACCGGCAGCGGTGGCGCGTGGTCCACAATGCCGGACGATGTGCGTGCGAGCATCGATGGCATCATTCACTCTCCCCCGGGCACGGACGTGGATGGCCGCCCCTCGGACTACCCAAACGCCAGGGCGCTTGTCCGATCCGGGGTCGGGTATGACGGGCTGGACCTTGAGGCCTGGGGCCGCAACGGCACGGCCGTCTTCAACGTACCGGATTACGGCACCTCGGAAGTCGCCGATCACGCGATCGGTCTGATGCTGGCACTCACCCGGGGGGTGGTGACCTACAACGATGCCATACGCGCCGACCCGGCGACCGGTTGGACGCAGGGCATCGCGCCTGCCGTTCGCCGGCTGAGGGATGCCGTTTTCGGGATCGTGGGTCTTGGCCGCATCGGGTTGGCCGCTGCGATGCGGGCCCGTTCCTTTGGCATGCGGATCGCCTTCTACGATCCGTACCTTCCATCCGGCATGGAGATCGCCGTCGGGGCGCAGCGATGCGCCAGCCTCCATGAGTTGATGGCGATCTCCGACGTCGTCAGCATCCACGCGCCCTCGAGCGAGGCGACTCGTGGTCTTATCGGCGCCGAGGCGCTGGCGCACGCAAAACCCGGTCTTATCCTGATCAACACCGCACGCGGCTCGATCGTCGATCTCGACGCGTTGCACGACGCTCTCAGGACGGGGCGGATCATGGCCGCCGGGCTTGACGTCCTGTCGAAGGAGCCGGCGGACCCTGCGCATCCGCTGATCGACGCCTGGCGCCGCAGAGACGAGTGGTTGTCAGGGCGTTTGGTGCTCACGCCTCATGCCGCCTTCTATTCGCCTTCATCCGTCATCGACATGCGTGTGAAGAGCATGGAGACCGTCCTCCGGCACCTCCGCAGCGGAGACCTCGCCAACTGCGTCAACAGGGAGTTTCTCGTGCGCCGCCCGGCGCGATCCGGGGAAGAATGAACAAGACCTAGTACGAGCCCGAGCGTCCGGGCAGCGGCAAGCGGAAAGGTGACCCATTGAACTATACGTTCCAGTTTGGCACCGTGCTGGACCACTTTCCGGACCTGCTCGCCGGAGCCGTGCTGACGATCCGCTTGTCCGCGCTCACGATGGTCTTCGGATTGTTCATCGGCATGCTGTGCGCGGTGGCCAAAGCCTATGGGCCACGACCGTTCCGGTGGTTGGCGACGTTCTACATCGAACTCATCCGTAACACGCCATTCCTGATCCAGCTCTACTTCGTGTTCTTCGCGCTTCCTCACCTAGGGGTGCGCCTCAGTCCCAACAACTCCGCCCTGCTCGCGATGGTGATCAACCTCGGCGCCTACTCGGCCGAGATCGTGAGGGCCGGAGTCGAGTCCATCCCACACGGCCAGATCGAGGCTGGACGGGCTCTCGGACTCAAGCGGTTGCAAATCATCCGCTTCTTGATCCTGTTCCCGGCCCTGAAGGCGGTCTACCCTGCACTCACGAGCCAGTTCATTCTCGTCCTCCTCGGGTCGAGCATCGTCTCCGCCATTGCCGCGGACGAGCTCACTGCCGTCGCGAATACCCTCAACTCGCAGACATTCCGGAGCTTCGAGATCTACACGATCGTGGCCCTGATGTACGTGGCGATCGTGTTCGGGTTCAGGGCTATATTCACGTCGATCTACGCCTACGCCTTCGCGAGGCGCGGATGAGTTCGAGAGGCATGAACATTGCTGAGAACTTTCACTCTCCACGAGGTTTGGATTCTCGTCCTCGCAGCCCGATGGACGATCGCCTTGTCGCTCGCAGCGTTCGCCGGCGGAGGAGCGGTCGGTTTGATCCTCGCCATTGCACGGATCTCGCCGTTCAAAGCGCTGCGATACATCGCGTCCGGCACTATCCAATTCGTGCAGGCGATACCGGCGCTCATGCTCCTGCTCCTGTTCTATTACGGCCTGAACCTGTTTGGTATCCGGATCGACGCATGGACCGCGGCGGTGCTCGCATTCACTCTGTCCACAAGCGCCTTCCTGGCGGAGATCTGGCGCGGCTGCCTTCAGGCCGTTCCAGCGGGACAATGGGATGCGGCCCGATCGCTCGGGCTGAACTTCCCGAAAGCCCTGATCCTGGTGATCATCCCACAGGCGGTTCGGATGGCCCTGCCGCCGACGGTCGGTTACATGGTGCAGGTCGTGAAGGGAACCTCTCTCGCGGCTCTGATCGGCTTCACGGAACTCGCGAAGGCCGGCGCCCAGATCAACACCATCACCTTCGAGCCCGTTCTCGTCTTCGGAACGGTCGCTGGCATCTACTTTCTGATTTGCTGGCCCCTGTCGCTGCTCAGCGGCTATCTCGAACGGCAACTGAAGGTTGGTCACGTGAACGTCCAGGCCATGTGACCAAGCGCGATACGGCTGGCGGGCGAGGGAAGTCCGCGTGCGACGTATGACCGTCACAATGGCGGTCTGAAAAGGAGGGAGGAGACCATGGCTATGCGAGGAATCATGAAGTCCCTGCTTGCGCTGACGGCATTCGCGATCGTCGGCTTGTCCACGATACCGGGAGAAGCCCAGACCGTCGATGAGATCATCAAGCGCGGCAAGGTCGTCATCGCCATCGACACGACGGTGCCGCCTTACGGCATGCTCGACACCAACAACCAGCCGACCGGTATCGACGTCGAAGTGGCGAATCTTATCGGCAAGAATCTCAAGGTTCCCGTCGAGTTCGTCACGGTGAATTCGCCCGGGCGTATTCCCGCGCTGCTCAGCAACCGTGTCGACATGGTGGTCGCGATCTTCTCGATCACGGCGGAACGGGCCCTTCAGGTGTCGTTCTCGATCCCGTATGCGGGACAGTCGGCCGTCCTCATCGCGCCCAAGACGAGCAGCATCAAAGGCCCAGACGACCTCAAGACGCTGAAAGTCGGCGTCACGCGCGGCGCGCTGGAGGACGGCGCCCTCACGCAAATGAACCCAGCCGGCATGAACCTGCTTCGTTTCGATGACGGACCCTCGGTTGCACAGGCCATGCTGTCCGGCCAGATTGACGCCATGGGCGGCGGAGATTACGGCGAGATCTATCTCCGAAAAGGTGCCAAGGGTGAAGAATACGAGCAGAAATTTCCCTTGAGAGCGGCCCATTTCGGAATCGGTATCCGCCGGGGCAATCCCGATCTGCTGCAATGGCTGAACACATTCGTCTATCAGATCAAGAACAGCGGCGAACTGGATGCGATCTCCCGCAAGTTCCGCAATGGCCAGCCTATGATTCCGCTGCCGGTGTTCTAGATTTCCTAAACCAGCAGGGATGCCGTTCATTCGGCATCCCTCGTCGAACGCGCTATGCCTCTGAGGAGAGCCGATGAGTTCCGCTTCCGCTGCGATGATCGTCCCGCCGGATAGGCTTCGGGACATCGTCGTCACGATTTTTTCGGCAGTCGGATCGACCGATCGGGAAGCGCGACTCGTCGCCGATCACCTCGTCGAGGCGAACCTGCGCGGTCACGATTCCCACGGGGTCGGCATGATCCCCGCTTACATCGCCAATGCACTCGACGGCAGCCTGGTCCTTAATCAGACGTTGTCGATCGCCGTGGACAGCGGCCCGTTCGTCATTTGCGACGGCGGCTCAGGCGTCGGTCAGGTTATGGCCCGCGATGCGATGGAGGCTGGGATCGAACGGGCGGCGCAGACCGGCGCCTGCATCGTGGGGCTGCGGAATTCGCATCACATTGGCCGCATCGGTCACTGGGCTGAGCAATGCGCTACAGCCGGCCTCATCTCCATCCATTTCGTCAATGTCGTCAGTACCCCGGCGGTCGCGCCGTTCGGGGGCACCAAGGCGCGGGTCGGCACCAATCCGTTCGCGGTCGGAATCCCGCGGGCCGGCAAGCCCCCTATCGTGGTCGATTTCGCGACAAGCCGACTTGCGGCCGGGAAGGTCCAGGTCGCCCTCAACAAAGGTGTTTCCATTCCAGAAGGAGCCTTGCTGGACGCCGGCGGCCACCCAACGACTGATCCATCCGACCTGTTCACGGACCCGCCGGGCGCCCTCGTGCCTTTTGGGGAGCACAAGGGTTGGGGACTGTCCGTTGCCTGCGAACTCCTCGGCGCGGCACTGATCGGCGGCAAGACTCAATCGGGTCCAAAACGGGGCAACGGTATCATCAACTCCATGCTGTCCATCCTCGTCTCCCCGGACCGCCTCGGCACGAGGGCGAGCCTGGACGATGAGACAAACGCGTTCGTCTCATGGGTTCGGTCGGAGGCAACCCGCGCCTCGGCAATCCTCATGCCGGGCGACCCGGAGCGGGAAACCCGGCAGTGGCGCAAGGCTAACGGAATCCCGATCGATGCGAGGACCTGGGACGAGATCGGGGCGGCAGCCAAATCCGTGGGCGTGCCAAGACTTGACTGATCGGACGGATAGGCAACACGGAATCCCGCTTTTCCGGCTCTGAGACGGCTTTTCCTTTGAAGCGAAGATTCTAGAGCCTCGGACCCAAAAGTGGACACCACTTTTGGGATCCATCCGAGGCTCCTTCTCTTGACCGGCGCATCGGAAGAGACGGACCCAGCGGGCCGCGCCAGCGAAAACCGGGTCCACTTTTCGCTGACGCGGCCCGCTGGGTCCGTCCGATGCGCTAGGTGAGTTTCTGATTCCGGCATCGACGGGAGATCGGGATCGATCTGTCTGTACGCGAGGTGCTGGCGAGGATCATCACCGTTCCAGAGGTGTCAAAACCTTCTAAAATGAGAACTGTTGCCAGCGCCTGCTCAAGGCGACGCTGTGGCTGAATGGGCGAATGTGCCCGGCCTGCGGCTGTCGCCGCTCCAGCGCATCGATGGGCCGAGAGAACGGGAAGCGGGCCCGCCCCGGGCTGTGCCTGGGTAGAGCGACCGAATACAGTGCGGCGCCTCGCAAAGGCGGATTGATCGAAGGATCGCTGCCGTCGAGGCGAGCTCGAACTGCCAAGACCGATGCGCTGCCGTATGGACGCGTCTCAAGCCCTCGTCGGGAAAGGCTTGGACTTGGGAACCTATCGCTTAGGAGCTTTTCGGGCTGCGCTCTCCATCCCCTGCGGGTTCTGCTCGGCTCCCTCCCGGAGCACCTTCGCGGCAGCGTCCTGTTCCTGCTCCAGAGGCGCGGAGATGGGCGCAGTGTCGCCGCGAGCTTCGAGACCTTGCTCCTGGGGCTTCCGGCTCCCCGCCTTCGCGGCGGATTTCAGGGAGCGTAGAGCCTCTGGCTGTTGACCATCCTGCATGCGATCAGGCATCGGGCGAACTCCTCCTAGGCAGCTTCGTCGCCATTCCCTAGCGCATCGTACGGACGAGAAGGACCTGACGATGCGCCGCTTAGGGACGTGAGCATCGGATCCAAAAGCGGGTCCGATGCTCTAAAGGCAATTCATGGCGCCGCGAGGCGTTCCATCCTGAGCCTCTGCGGATACCGTAGACACACGCGCGGCGTCATCCTGGCGAATACCGTTCGAGCCTCACGACGCCTGCAGCCACTGACGTGGATGAGTTCGCTTGGTCAGGTCGCCGGACAGGGCTTGGCAGAGGTCCTCCATCGACGTGAGGTTGTGAATGGGGCGGAATTCATCCGCATAAGGCAGCATCGCCCGGATGCCGGAGGCGCGAGCTTCGAACGCGTCGAACCGAAGAAGCGGGTTCAGCCATATCAGGCGGCGGCAGGAGCGCTTGAGCCGGTCCATCTCGAAGGTCAGCTCCGGCGTCACCTCCCGTTCGAGCCCGTCGGTGAAGAGCAGGACGATGGCGCCCTGGCCGAGCACCCGGCGGGACCAGTGGCGGTTGAAGTCGTGCAGCGCATGCGCGATTCGCGTGCCACCCTCCCAGTCCTGCGCCCGCTTCGAGGCGCGGGCCAGAGCCTCATCGGGATCGCGGATCGTGAGTTCGCGGCTGATGTTGGTCAGACGTGTCGCGAAGACGAAGGAATGCACCCGTCGCCGCTTCTCGGCGATGGCATGAAGGAAATGGAGGAACAGGCGAGAGTAATCGGCCATGGAACCCGAAATGTCCATCAGTGCGACCACTGGCGCATGCCGCACAGCCGGGGAGCGGTAGGCTAGGTCAATGGTGGCGCCTCCCGCCCGCAGCGATCGTCGAAAGGTTCGGCGTAGGTCGATCCGTCGGGCCCTCGGATCCGGCAGGAAACGGCGTGTGGTCATCTCGTCGTGCGGCAGGGACATCTCGGCTACGAGCCGTTTGGCGGCTGCGATCTCGGCGGCCGACATCTGCGCGAAGTCCTTGGCCTTCAGAACCTCACGGTCCGAGACGGTGAGGCGGGCAGAGAATTCAGTCCTTTCGACCGGCTCCGGCTTCTCCTGTCGAGGCGTGGCCAAGGCGTCGGCCACGCGCAGCGCACCGGCTTGCGGGGTCTTCTTCTCCTTGGCACCCCCGGGAGAGATCGGCGACATCTGAGCAATGAGCTTCTCGATCAGCGCGCGCCGCCGCCAGAAGATCCTGAAGGCTTGGTCAAACAGGATGCTGTGCTCGTGCCGCTTCACGAACACGGCATGGAGCGTCCAGTAGAAATCTTCGCGCGGGCCAATCCGAGCCGCCTCGACTGCCGTAACGGCGTCGAGAACTGCGCCAGGTCCGACCGGCAGACCTGCGGCGCGCAATGCCCGCGCAAAATAGGCGATGTTGTCCGCGAGACGACCTTCGCCCTGACGGGTGAACGTCGCAATCACTCGGTTGTCCTCAGCGCGCTCTGGATTCGATCCAGCATGTCCTTCGCCCGGCTACCCTGCATTTGCTGGATGTCATCTTGATATTTCAACAGAACGCCGAGGGTATCCGAGACCAGCGCGGGGTTGAGCGCCACCGCATCGAGTTCCACGAGGGCCGAAGCCCAGTCGAGGGTTTCCGCCACGCCCGGTGCCTTGAACAGATCCTCCTTTCGGATGGCCTGAACGAAGGCGACGATCTCCTGCGACAAACGCTCGGCGGCCTGTGGAACCCGGCTGGTGAGAATGGCAAGCTCTCGCTCGGCGTCCGGATAATCGACCCAGTGATAAAGGCACCGGCGCTTAAGCGCATCGTGTATCTCTCGCGTGCGGTTTGACGTGACGATGACGATCGGCGCATGCTCCGCCTTGACCGTGCCGAGCTCAGGTATGGTGATCTGGAAATCCGAGAGCACCTCCAGAAGGAAGGCCTCGAAAGCCTCGTCCGTGCGGTCGAGTTCGTCGATCAGGAGAACCGGCGCTCCGGCTGTGTCGGGCTCAAGAGCCTGCAGGAGCGGGCGCTTCACCAGATAGCGCTCCGAGAACAGGTCGCTCTCTAACGTGTCCCGATCGACCGTTCCGCCGGCCTCGGCCAACCGGATGGCCATCATCTGCCCGGCATAGTTCCATTCGTAGACGGCGGAGGCGACGTCGAGGCCTTCGTAGCATTGCAGGCGGATAAGGCGGCGTCCGAGTGCAGAGGAGAGCACTTTCGCAATCTCCGTCTTGCCGACGCCGGCTTCTCCTTCAAGAAGGAGGGGTCGTCTGAGCTTCAATGCGAGGAACAGCACGGTCGCGAGCGGGCGGTCGGCCACATAGCCGGTGCTCTTCAGGAGAGCCAAAGTGCTGTCGATGGAACCGGGTTGGTCGGCCACGAGCTGTGCTGCTCCATGAGGGTAAGATGCCCAGACCGAGCCTGGGCATTTCATCGCTGTCGTTCAGGTGGACCGGCTCAGCCCCGGGCGGCAGCGGCCTGCACAGCGCGTCGTGCCATGACGCCGACGAGGTGAGCCCGATAGGCGGCATCCGCATGGATGTCGCTGTTCATCCCGTCCTCCCCCACGGCAATGCCGTCAAGAGCTTCGGCCGCGAAGTTGCCGCTCAGGGCCTGCTCCATCTCTGGCACCCGGAACACCCCGTTCGATCCGGCTCCCGTCACGGTCACGCGCACGACATCCGCATGCTTCGCCACGAATACGCCGACAAGGGCGTAGCGCGAGGCTGGATTGCGGAATTTGGCATAGGCGGCCCGGGATGGGATCGGGAACGAGATCTGGGTGATGATCTCTCCTTCCTCCAGAGCCGTCGTGAAAATGCCCTGGAAGAAATCGTCTGCTGCGATTTTCCGCTGGTTGGTGACAATCGTCGCGTTCAGGGCAAGGCACGCGGCCGGATAATCGGCAGAGGGATCATTGTTGGCGACGGAACCGCCGATGGTGCCGCGATTGCGCACGTGCGGATCGCCGATGAGCTCGGCCATCTCTGCAAGAGCCGGTATCGCCTCCTTCACATCGGCGGAGTTCGCGACCTCCGCATGCTTCATCATCGCGCCAATCGTGATCGTGTCGCCGGAGCGCTCAATACCGCGCAGTTCGGCGATCTGTCCGAGATCGATCAGATTGGCCGGGCCGGCGAGCCGGAGCTTCATGGTCGGCAGCAACGTATGCCCACCTGCGAGGAACTTGGTGTCCTCGGCCTGACCTGCAAGGCTCACGGCCTCCTTGACGCTCGTCGGGCGGTGGTATTCGAAAGCGTACATTCCGTCCTCCCTTATTCTGCCGCCAAGAGCGTGCGGGCCTTCTGGGCGGCACGCCAGACCGCCTGAGGGGTCGCCGGCATGGCAATGTCCTCATGTCCGAGGGCATCGGTGATCGCGTTGATGACCGCCGGCGGAGCCGCGATGGCTCCGGCTTCTCCGCAGCCCTTGATCCCAAGCGGGTTCGAAGGGCAGGGGGTTACCGTCATGCCGACCTGGAAGGATGGCAGGTCAATGGCGCGAGGCATGCAGTAATCGTTGAAGCTGGCCGTGATGAGCTGACCACTCTGATCGTAGACGGTGCCTTCGAGGAGCGCTTGCCCGACACCCTGCGCGATGCCGCCGTGAACCTGCCCTTCGACGATCATCGGATTGATGATCACCCCGAAATCATCCACCGCCGTCCATCGTTCGATCTTGGTCACGCCGGTATCTGGGTCGATTTCCACCTCGCAGATATGGACGCCGGCCGGGAACGTGAAGTTGGTGGGATCGTAGAATGCCCCTTCCTTCAAACCCGGCTCCAGATCCTGACCCGAGAACTTGTGGGCGATGTATGCCTGAAGGGCCACCTCGCCGAAGGCCAGCGAGCGGTCGGTGCCGGCTACGCCGAACCTGCCGTCCTTGAACTCAATGTCGCCCTCGGATGCTTCGAGCACATGGGCCGCCACCTTCTTGCCCTTCGCGATCACCTTGTCGATCGCCTTGGCGATGGCCGACATACCGACGGCGCCGGAGCGCGAGCCGTAGGTGCCCATCCCGAACTGCACCTTGTCGGTATCGCCATGGACGATGCTGACCTGGTCGATCGAAATGCCGAGACGGTCGGAGACGAGTTGGGCGAAGGTGGTCTCATGACCCTGCCCATGGCTGTGCGAGCCCGTGAGCACCTCGACAGATCCTGTCGGGTTGACGCGCACCTCGGCCGATTCCCACAGCCCCACGCCGGCGCCCAGGGAGCCCACTGCCTGGGAGGGAGCGATGCCGCAGGCCTCGATATAGCTCGAGAAGCCGATGCCCCGCAGCTTGCCGTTGCGGGCGCTTTCCTGCTTGCGCTGCTGGAAGTTCCGGTAGTCGGCAACCTCCAATGCCTTGTCGAGCGAGGCGGCATAATCGCCCGTGTCGTAGGTCATGATGACCGGGGTCGTATGCGGGAACTGCGTGATGTAGTTCGCCCGTCGGAACTCGGCTGGGTCCTTTCCAAGTTCGCGCGCGGCCTTCTCGACGAGCCGCTCGACCACGAACGTGGCTTCAGGCCGTCCGGCGCCGCGGTAGGCGTCGACGGGCGCCGTGTTCGTATAGACCCCATCGACCTCGCAGTAGATCGCCGGAATGTCGTACTGGCCCGACAGGAGCGGGGCGTAGAGGTAAGTTGGCACCGAAGAGGAGAAGGTCGAGAGATAGGCGCCGAGATTGGCCGTGGTGTGAACCCGCAGGCCCAGGATCCTGCCATTCTCGTCGGTCGCCATCTCCGCATGGGTGACGTGGTCACGGCCGTGCGCGTCGGACAGGAACGCTTCCGAGCGATCCGAGGTCCACTTCACCGGCCGCCTGACCTTCTTTGCCGCCCAAACGCAGACTGTCTCTTCCGCATAGATGAAGATTTTGGATCCGAACCCACCGCCGACGTCCGGTGCGATGACGCGCAGCTTGTGCTCCGGCGCCACACCGATGAAAGCCGAGAGAACGAGCCGGGCCACATGAGGGTTCTGGCTCGTCGTATAGAGCGTGTAGTTGTCCGTCCCGAAATCGTACTCGCCCACCGCCGCGCGAGGCTCAATGGGGTTCGGCACGAGGCGATTGTTGATGAGGTCGATCTTGGTGACGTGCTTCGCCCGCGCGAAGGCGGCTTGCGTCTCCTCCTTATTGCCGAGATGCCAGTTGAACACGGTGTTATCGGGCGAGACGTCATGCACCTGGACCGGTGCTTTCGTGGCTTGAGCCGTATCGACGACGGCCGGGAGGACATCGTAGTCGACCAGGATGGCTTCGGCTGCATCTTTCGCCTGGGCAAGCGTTTCGGCGATCACCACCGCCACGTGGTCGCCCACGTAGCGCACCTTGCCCTGAGCGAGAGCTGGATGAGGCCCGGCCTTCATCGGAGAGCCGTCCTTGGAATGAATCATCCATCCACAGATGAGGCCGCCGATCTTGTCGGCCGCGAGATCGTCCCCTGTGAAAACGGCGACCACGCCTGGCATGATCATGGCAGGACCCGTATCGATGGACCGGATCGCGGCATGGGCGTGCGGCGACCGAAGGAAATATGCATAGGCTTGGCCAGGTCGGTTGAAGTCGTCGACGTAGCGCCCCTGGCCGGTGACGAAACGCTGATCCTCTTTCCGGCGGACGGGCGCGCCGATCCCTGATGCGGTCATGAATTCCTCCGTTGTCCTCGTTGTCCCTCCCCGGGTGAAAGCGAAGCTGAACCACGAAGGAGGCTCTGGAGATAGGCCGCCTGCTTCGAGGCTCCCCTGCAGCTTGCACCAGCTCGGGAGGGGCCGTGTCTCGGACGAGCTATTCCGCCGCCTGCTGCAGGGGCGCCTGGGCCATAGCCTGGGCACCGGCGGCAACGGCCTTGACGATGTTGTGATAGCCCGTGCATCGGCACAGATTACCTTCGAGCTCGGCTCGAATGGTCTGTTCGTCGAGCGCGTTCCCCTTGCGATTGACGATGTCGATGGCGGACATGATCATGCCCGGCGTGCAGTAGCCGCACTGTAGGCCGTGATGCTCACGGAAGGCCGCCTGCATCGGGTGCAACTCGCCTCCTCCAGCGATGCCCTCGATGGTGGTGACCACGCTGGCATGGGCCTGAACAGCCAAGACCGTGCAGGACTTCACGGCTTGTCCGTTCAAGTGAACGACGCAGGCGCCGCACTGGCTGGTGTCGCAGCCCACATGGGTTCCGGTTAGTCTTAGGTTTTCGCGGAGAAACTGAACGAGCAGGGTACGGGGATCGACGTCTGCGGTGACGGGTTGACCGTTCACCGTCAGGGAGACGGTGGTCATGCGTGGTTTCCTCCTGTGTTGCCGGCAACCAGGCCAACCTTCAGGTGGTCTCAGGCACCGACAAGGCATTCTTATTGGACGGCCGAAACGCTCGATCCGCCAGAATCGAGTGTGAACCGCTCCGCTGGAGTGGTCAAGCATCGGAATGACTCAAAGGACAGTCGGTGAGGACGTGCTCAGGCGGCTGTTTCGGCTGGCGAGAGGATCTTGGCAAAATTCGCGAAGAACTCGTCGGCATACTTCTTGGCAACGCCGTTGATGAGACGCCCGCCGAGTTGAGCAATCTTGCCACCCACATTGGCCTCGACGTCGTAGATCATCTTGGTGCCACCCTCAATGTCCTCGAGCCACACTCTCGCTCCGCCCTTGGCCCAGCCGGCAACGCCGCCCTGACCCTCGCCGCTGATCTTGTAGCCGTTGGGCGGGTCGAGATCGGCCAAGGTAACGCCACCTTTGAAGGTTGCTTTTACGGGTCCAACCGAGACCTTGGCGGTCGCCTGGAATTCCGTATCGCTAATCTTCTCCAGGTCCTGGCATCCGGGAATCGCCGCTTTCAGGACATCAGGATTGTTGAGGGCCGCCCACACCGTTGCCCGGTCGGCTGGAAGCGCGACTTCACCCTGCATTGTCATCGCCATGCTGAGATCTCCTCCTGTCAACAGCCCGAACGGCAGAGTAAGTGCAAATCGGGCGGCCCGTCACCTGCCAGGCATTGCTGCAGTGCACAAAAGCCCATTGTGCGGTCTTTAGAAGGAGTGCCGACCCATGCGCTGCTTGGCGGATCAAGCATCAGAAGTGATCCTCAGATGTCGAAACCGTGCTGACCTGTTCCTTGCGGGCCTCAGCTTCGGCAAGGGCATCAGCGACGGCATTGAAGGTGAGGAGGATGGAGGCGTGACGGGCTTTCAGGTCCCGCGCCGGTTCCAGAAGCGCCAAGTCGGCCCATTTGCCGGAAGGAGGGCCGCCGCCTGCCTTCAGCATGCGGTGCATCGTCTCTTGGAGCGCCCGGAGCTCCCCGGTCGTCGAGCCGATCACATGCCGCCCCATGACCGACGAGGAGGCCTGACCCAGGGCACAGGCCTTCACCTCCTGGGCAAAGGCACTGACGACGTCGCCGTCGAGCTTCAGATGGACCGTCACCGTCGACCCGCACAGTTTCGAATGGGCCCTCGCGCTTCCATGCGCATCCGGCAGCGTTCCTTGAAGGGGAATATCGGCCGCAAGCTCCAAGATGCGGCGGCTGTAGACATCGTTCAGCATCCTGCCCGCGATCCATCCGACGGAGGTGCTTGTTCGAGACGGATCAAACGCCGCAGCGCCATGCCTGTCAATGCTCCAGAATGTGAAGCCCAGCGCACCGTGCGAAAAAGTGGACCCGGTTTTTCGCACGGTGCGCCGGCCAAGGGTGGAGCATCGGACAATCGGGATCACCGGGACGAGCCCGGTGATGACGGGGCGGGTGACCATTGCAGTGGCGCGTCCCTTCCCACGACCCTCCCCACGTCATGGCCGGCCTTGTGCCGGCCATCCCGATGCGGAAAAGCGCGGCGCTTCACCGTATCGGGATCACCGGCACAAGGCCGGTGATGACGGGGTGGTGGATCGGCCGAGCGATCAAGACAGGGTCCCGAACGGTGCGCCGCTCAAGGGCTTGAGCATCGGATCAATCCCAAAAGTGGGTCCACTTTTCACGTCCGATGCTCTAACGAGGCCTGCATCCCGGTTGCGATTCGAGGCCTGGTGGTGGCAGTATCGATCATCGAGCGGTCTCTACACCCGCTCCTTCGGCCGGGAGGCCCTATGCGCTCGACTGATACAGATATTCTGAAGGCAGCAGAAGCCTGGAGGCGCGAGGGCAGGGGCGTCGCAATTGCGACCGTCGTCGAGACCTGGGGATCGGCGCCTCGACCCGTGGGCAGCCATCTGGTGATCGATGAGGATACGAATTTTCTCGGCTCCGTCTCCGGAGGATGCGTCGAGGGTGCGGTGATCACGGAGGCTCTTGATGTGATCGCCGACGGAAAGCCGCGCATGATCGAGTTCGGGGTGGCCGACGAGACCGCCTGGCAGGTCGGACTGTCCTGCGGGGGACGGATCAAGATCTACGTGGAGCGAGTGGATTAGACGGCATGCGCCTGAGCCTCCTGTCCGATCTCAACGAAGAGCGCGCCGCCCGGCGCGCCGCCGTCCTCGTGACCGAGGTGGGGTCGGGCGAGCAGCGTCTCGTCCGGGAGGGGCAGGTCGGTAGCGACCCGCTGGCTAAGGACCTGGAAGACAGTCTGCGCCAGGGTAAGAGCAGGCTCGCCGAACAGGATGGCTTGCAGTTCTTCCTGACCGTACAGACGCCTCCCGTGCGGGTGGTGGTCATCGGGGCGGTCCATATCAGCCAGGCGCTCGCGCCCATGGCCAAAGGCATCGACCTCGATGTCACGATCATCGACCCGCGCACGGCCTTTGCGACCCCTGAGCGGTTCCCGGATGTGCCGGTGCTGGCCGAATGGCCCGATACCGCTCTCCCCGACGTTGGGATCGACCCATATACGGCCGTCGTCGCACTTACCCACGATCCCAAGATCGACGACCCTGCGCTCATGGCCGCCCTACGATCGAAGTGCTTCTATATTGGCGCGCTCGGCTCCCGCAAAACCCATGAACGTCGCGTTCAGCGCCTGATGGCATCCGGGTTCACCGAAGCGGATCTCGCCCGGGTCCACGCGCCGATCGGCCTCGATATCGGGGCCGTCTCGCCTGCCGAGATCGCACTCTCCATCCTGGCTGAAATCATCGCGAGCCTGCGCAACGAGCGGAGGCGCTCGGCGTGAGGTTCGGAGAGGTTCCCATCGAGGAAGCCATTGGAGCCCTGGCGGCTCACAGCGTCCGGGCTGGCGAGATGGTCGTCAGGAAGGGAACCCGCGTGACGTCGGACATGGCCGTGTGCCTGAAGCAGGCTGGCGTCGAGACCCTCATCGCAGCCCGGCTCGAGCCTGATGACATAGCCGAAGACGAGGCGGCCTTCCGGCTTGCTCGTGCGCTCGCAGGCAGCAACGTCGCTGTCGAAGCGCCCTTCACCGGTCGCTCCAACCTCTACGCCGAGACCTCGGGCGTTCTCGTCATCGATGTCGACGCGATCCACCGCCTTAACGCCGTCGACGAGGCCATGACGGCCGCAACCCTGCCGGCTTATCGACCGGTTATCGCAGGAGAGATGGTCGGAACCGTCAAGATCATCCCTTATGCGGTTCCGGAGGTTCTGCTGCAGAAGGGGATCGAGAAAGCAGGCCAGGGGGCCTTGCGCGTCGCACCCTACACACGTCGCATCGTCGGGGTTGTCTCCACGATTCTCCCAGGCCTCAAGCCGAGCGTCATCGACAAGACCCTTGCTGCCCTCGGCAGACGACTGGAGCCGGCGCAGGCGCGGATCGTTCAGGAACGGCGCGTGCCACACGAGGCCATCGTTCTGGCAGAAGAATTGGCCCTGCAGGCGAATGGCCCCATGGAACTCATCGTTGTCTTTGGCGCCTCGGCTATTGCCGACCGGCGCGACATCATTCCCTCTGCCATTGAGTTGGCGGGCGGACGGGTGGAGCATTTCGGTATGCCGGTCGATCCGGGAAATCTGCTTCTTGCGGGCTCCATCGGTGGGAAACCCGTCATTGGCGCGCCTGGCTGCGCCCGGTCTCCGAGAGAGAACGGTTTCGACTGGATCCTGCATCGCGTTCTGGCAGACGTGCCCGTGACCCGAGCCGACATCGTGGCCCTTGGCGTCGGAGGGCTTCTCATGGAGATCGTCTCCCGGCCACAGCCGCGTGGGGGTGGCAAGAGTGAGGCTGAAGAATGAGCGCTGTAGCCGCCATCGTTCTGGCAGCGGGACGCGGGACTAGGTTTGGGGACGAGCCGAAGCTGCTGGCCCAGATCAATGGCAAGACCTTGGTTCGCCATGTGGCGGAGGCCGCCGTTGCCTCCACGGTCGATCCGGTTATCGTGGTGACAGGCTACCGGTCCGAGGAGATTGAAGCGGATCTGCGAACGCTCCCCGTTCAGACCGTCCGGAATATGTTGTACGCGCAAGGTCTTTCAACTTCGCTGAAAGCCGGGTTCTCCTCCGTCCCTGCCACGACGCGGGCAGTGGTTGTTCTCTTGGGCGACATGCCCTTCGTGAAAGCCGCGCTCATCGACGCTCTCGCGGACGAGTGGGTGAAAAGAGGAGAGCCGCCGGCCCTGGTTCCTACGGTCAATGGCAGACGCGGCAACCCCGTCGTGCTGTCTCGCGTCCTCCAATCCGACATCAATGACCTGTGCGGCGACGTTGGCGCGGGACCACTCCTTCGTAGGAGGCTTGATGTCATCGAATGGCCCACTGCGGACCCTGCTGTTGCACAGGACATCGATACGAGAGACGAACTCGCCAAACATCGATTGTAGCTGTCTGCCGTTACCGATGCGAATACAGGGACGCCACCGATCCGGCACCTATGGTCGATCGAGCTTGTCCAATGTGATAGGCAGGTCACGCACCCGGGTTCCCGTGGCATGATAGACGGCATTGGCGATAGCGGCCGCAACTCCAACGATGCCGATCTCTCCTAGTCCCTTGATCCCGAGGCGGTTGATGCTCTGGTCCGGTTCGTCGACGAAGATCACCTTGATGTCGTGTATGTCGGCGTTCACGGGAACGTGGTATTCCGCGATGTTGGCATTCATGACCCGCCCGAAACCGTGATCGATGAGGGTTTCCTCATGCAGCGCCATGCCGATGCCCCAGACCACGCCGCCCAGGATCTGGCTGCTGGCTGTCTTCGGATTCAGGATACGTCCGGCTGCAACGGCACTGACGACCCTGGTGACGCGGATGATTCCCAACTCCTCGTCAATCTTGACCTCCGCGAACACCGCCGAATGAACGTTGTGCGCCTGCGTTTCATCCTTGGCGAAGCGCGTGGCTTTCTCCTGCTCGATGCGATCGACGCCGCCGTGGCGCATGGCATCAGCGATCGATATGCCGCGAGCAGGGTCATGCTGACTTACGATCTTGCCGTCGGCCAGTTTGACCTCCTCGAGCACGACGCCCGCGAGCGGCGAATCCGGCATCTTGCTGGCGAGGCCCAGCAGTTCACGGCGAACCGCATCGGCAGTCGTTGCAATCCCGTTCGCCACTGAGGCTGCAATCCACGAGCCACCTTCCACTGGTGACTGCGGCAATGTCGAATCCCCGAGCTTCACGGTTATGTTCTCGAGCGGTAAACCGAGCATATCGGCTGTGACCTGGGCCATGATCGTGTAGGTGCCCGTGCCGATGTCAGAGGTCGCACATGAGACCTCCGCATGGCCGTTGGAGGTGAGCACAATGCGCACTGCGATTGGCACCTGCAACGCCTCCCACACGCCTGTCGCCATCCCCCAACCCACGAGATCGCTGCCGTCGCGCATCGAGCGTGGCTCGGGGTTGCGCTTGCCCCAGCCGAACGCTTCTGCACCCTGGTGGTAGCATTCACGGAGGTTCTTGCTGCTATAGGGCTTGCCATTGTGCTGGTCACGGTCTGAGTAACATTTGAGGCGCAGCTCAAGCGGGTCGATCCCGAGCGCGACTGCAAGCTCGTCCATCGCGCATTCGAGGGCATAGACGCCTGTTGCCGCGCTCGGGGCGCGCATGTCGCATGAGGTCACAAGATCGAGCGGCGCGATCCTGTGTGCATATTTTGCATTGTCACACCTGTAGAGCAGCCCCGACCAGCCGGTCTCCTGTCGGTAAAATCTCTCGTATTGCGACGTAACCGTGACAGCATCGTGCATGACTGCTTCGAGTGTTCCGTCGGCTTTGGCACCGAGTTCGATCCGCTGGACCATTGCCGGCCGATAGCCCAGCCCGTACATCTGCTGACGGGTTAGAACCACCCGGACCGAGCGCTTCAATGCAAGCGCCGCCAGACCCGCAAGAATCACCTGATACTGCGGGCGCAGACCCGATCCGAAGCCTCCACCCATGAAGGGCGACATGATGCGCACGTCCTCGGGCTTCATCTTCAGGACACGAGAGACATAACGCTGAACGTTCTGCACACCTTGGGTTTTGTCGTAGATCGTGAGCTTTCCGTTACCCTCGAAGATGGCCGTCGAGGCAAAAAGCTCGATCGGGTTGTGATGTTCAATCGGAACATGATACTCACCCTGATGGCGCACGTCTGCAGCAGCGAAAGCTTTCTCCGCTGCACCGCGCGGGTTCGGCGGAGCATATGCGTCAGCGCCTGTCGCGTCTGTAGGCTCCAGGGCAGGCGCTTCTTTCATCCTGCGGTGCACGTCGGTGATATGTGGGCCTCGGTCATACTCGACCTGTACCAGCGAGGCGGCATACTGGGCGACTTCCAAGGTCTCAGCAACAACCAGGGCAATTGGCTGACCGTCGAACAGGATTCGATCGTCATAAAGCGGCCGGAACGGGGAGCCGTCCGGTGCCACATCATCCTTGTAGGACTGGTCGTCAGCCGACATCTCCGGCCGATTCAGGTGGGTGAGCACGTCGAGCACACCCTTGACCTTCAAGGCCTCGCTCACGTCGATGCGCTTGAGTTGTCCCCTTGCGATCGTGGACGTGATGACGGCACCATGGGCGAGGCCGGCAGGGCGGATCTCCGCAGCGTATTTCGCAGCGCCCGTGACCTTTGCAAGTCCGTCGACGCGGGACGTGGCGGCACCGATATACGTCATGACAGTCACCGGATTTTCTTGATGGCCTGCATCTGGGGCGTGCCGTTTGCTGCCTGCGTCAACGTGCGTTCGATCGCGCGACGCGCTAGCTCGATCTTGAAAACATTATGGGTGTACCCCTTCGCATCCTGAAGCAGGATACCGGCCGCCCGCGTGAATGCCTTCCGCTCAGGAGCTTCGCCGCGCAATGCCGCTTCGGCTTCAACCTTCCGCCAGGGCTTGTGGGCCACACCGCCAAGCGCAATCCGAACGTCCCTGATGCGGCCTCGCTCAATCTCCATGGCAGCCGCAACGGAAACGAGCGCAAACGCATAGGACAGCCGGTCGCGAATTTTGAGATAACTGTAGTTTTCCGGAAATCCCCTTGGGGGCAGTTCTATGGCGACAATGATTTCATCAGGTGCGAGATTGGTGTCAATCTGCGGTGTATCGCCCGGCAATCGATGGAAATCGGTGAACGCGATCACGCGTTCTCCCGCGGGCCCTGCCACATGAACGGTCGCGTCCAGAGCCGCGAGCGCGATGCAGAGGTCCGAGGGATGCGTAGCGATGCAGGATTCGCTCGTGCCGAGGATGGCATTGATCCGATTGATGCCATTGATCGCCGAGCAGCCGCTGCCTGGTACTCGCTTGTTGCAGGGCGTTGCAATGTCATAGAAGTAGAAGCATCGCGTACGTTGCATCAGATTGCCGCCGGTCGAGGCCATGTTGCGCAGCTGCTGCGATGCTCCGGCCAGAATTGCGCTCGACACTAGCGGGTAGCGTTTCTCGATCAGGGGGTGGTAGGCGAGATCGCTGTTGGGCATGAGCGCGCCGATGCGCAAGCCGCCGCTCGCGGTTTCCTCAATCGTGTTGAGCGGCAGGTGCGTGATATCGATCAATCGAGTTGGGTTTACGACCTCGTACTTCATCAGATCGACAAGGTTCGTACCGCCGGCGATAAGCTTCGCGTTCGGATCCGCCGCGATCTGCCGGATAGCGTCGGGAATGTCGGAGGCCCGCGCATAGTCAAAATCGATCATGGCTTGCCATCCATTGATGCCATTGCCTGCTGGATCGCCGCTACAATGTTGGTATAGGCACCACAGCGGCAGATATTGCCGCTCATCAACTCGCGGATCTCATCCGCCGTCGTTGCCTTGCCTTCGGCTATAAGAGCGACCGACGAACAGATCTGACCCGGCGTACAATAGCCGCACTGGAATGCGTCGTGATCGATGAATGCCTGCTGCACGGGATGGAGGACACCGTCAGTGGCAAGGCCTTCCACTGTGGTGACCTCGGCACCATCCTTAATGACCGCAAGCGTCAGGCACGAGACGATCCGGCGACCGTCGACCAAGACGGTGCAGGCCCCGCATTGACCGTGATCGCAGCCCTTCTTTGTACCGGTCAAATCGAGATGATCCCGTAGGACATCGAGCAAAGTCGTCCAGGGTGCGATCGCCAACCTGTGTTCTTGCCCGTTGACAGTGATCCTGACAGGGATCTCTGCCGGCTTGGAGGTCGACTTGCGTTCCAAGCCGCCTGGGAAGGACGATGGACTCATCTGTCTCCCCTGATTCGAATTTGCAGGGCGGACTACAGTCCCAATTGAATTGGCAGAATTTGTGGCGGGCTGTTGCTCTCGCCGGAACTTCATAAGACGGCGCTCACAGGACGTTAAACGTCAGAAGGTGGCGCCTCCCCCTCGGAGATCGTTGCCAGCGAGGAGGAGAACTGAGGCGGGGCGTCCATTCCATCAGATCGGGCGAAGTATACCTTCAATTCGAAACGATCCGTCGCTGAGCGGTTCAGGCGCTTCGTTCCATTAGGGGAAACGGACCGCTCCCAGATTTTTGTTCGTCGTCTGAAATTGCGACAAAGCCGTCGAACGTGGACCGCTCTCGAGCATGCGAGACCGACCCCAAGAAGCTCTGCTTCCTCGCACGTCGGCCCATCCGACGCCCCATTGAGGCTATCGAACATAGTTGCGCCGCTGTTCGCAGAACCCCGGTTCTGACAGGTGCGCTAGCGCACAAGGGTAGCGCAGAGTTCAGCCTTGTCGGCTTTTTTTGCACTGATCAATCTAAAAATTCCTAACACGCCCCTTTCGAAAGCTACCAATCGGTATTATACCATTCAGTACGTTAATAAGGCCGCGCGGCCTGGTCGATGGCCTGCCCAATGGATGCCTCACTGATGACAGTCTTCTCCAAACCTGCTCCACGTGCCTTCGCACGAACGATCGCTCTGCTCCTCGCCGGCACAACCCTCTCGATTGCGGTCGGCAATACGACGACCCAAGGGGGCGATAGCGGACCGGCGCCCACTGCCATGCCGGCGACCGTGCTTGCCGTCGATAACCAAAATTTGACACTGTGGCAGGAGTTCTCAGGCCGCCTCGAGGCGATCGAGCGCGTCGATTTGCGGCCCCGCGTCCCTGGCGCCATCCAGGCCGTTCATTTCCGTGAAGGATCACTCGTGAAGCAGGGTGACCTGCTTTTCACCATAGAACCCGAACCCTATCGTGCCGAAGTCGACCGGGCGGAGGCGCAGGTCAGCGCGGCCGAAGCAAGGATTGCCTTTGCCCGCAATGAACTGGATCGTGGGATGAAGCTGACGGCCAACCAGACGATCACACGACGTGACCTTGATACGCGGGAGAACAGCTTGCGCGAGGCGGAGGCTAGTTTGCGTGCTGCGCAGGCTGCGGTAAGGACTGCCCGTCTCAACCTTTCCTATACTGAAGTGCGCGCGCCGATTTCTGGACGCGTCGGCAAGATTGAAGTGACTGCAGGCAATCTCGTCAATGGCGGATCCGGTGCGCCCGTTCTGACGACGATCGTCTCAACCGATCCGATCTATGTGAGCTTCGATGCGGATGAGCGTACGGTGCAGCAGGCTCTCGAGACGCTGCCTGCAGGCGGTGACCGGCGTGACCATCTGGCCCTTATCCCGGTCGAGGTGCGTTCTGGGCCTGAGGCCGAGGTTATACGCGGCAAGCTGCAACTCATCAATCATACCGTCAACGGCACCAGCGGCACAGTCCAGGTGCGGGCGGTATTCGACAACGCCGCCGATCGCCTGATGCCGGGTCAATTTGCCCGCATTCGCCTGGGCCAGGCCAGGACGACGCCTGCGTTGGTCGTGCCTGAGAGAGCTGTCGGTGTCGATCAGGACAAGAAGTTTGTGCTCGTCGTCGATCCTAATCACAAAGCGGCATACCGTGAGATCAAACTCGGGGCTGCCGTGGATGGGGGGCGCATCGTCACCAGCGGCCTCAACGCAGGGGAACGGATTGTTGTCGACGGGCTCCAGAAGGTCCGCCCAGGAGCCTTGATCGCGCCGCAGCCCGATATGTCGGCCAAGCTGCAGACACGCAACTCAACCGCGTCTGCGGCAAACTGATCACACGCGACAGTCCTGAGTCATCCGTTATGAACATCTCCCGCTTCTTCATCGACCGGCCCGTCTTTGCCGGGGTTCTGTCAGTACTCATCTTCGTGGTCGGACTGCTCGCTCTGAGGGTCCTGCCGATCTCGGAATATCCTGAGGTTGTGCCGCCCCAAGTGGTCGTCCGGGCACAATATCCGGGCGCGAACCCCAAGGTCATCTCCGAGACCGTGGCCGCTCCGCTCGAGGAGGCCATAAACGGGGTTGAGAACATGCTCTATATGGGCAGTCAGGCAACCACGGACGGAGTGCTGACACTCACCGTAACCTTCGCACTCGGCACCGATCCGGATAAGGCACAGCAACTCGTTCAGAACCGGGTCTCGCAAGCAGAGCCCCGACTCCCAGAGGAGGTGCGGCGCCTGGGCGTTACGACTGTGAAGAGTTCGCCCGACCTCATGATGGTCGTCCACTTGTTGTCGCCCGACAGCCGCTATGATGTCACCTACCTGCGCAATTATGCGGCGCTCAATGTCAAGGACCGGCTCGCCCGGATCCAAGGCGTGGGTCAGGTCCAGCTGTTCGGATCTGGCGATTACTCGATGCGCGTCTGGCTGGATCCTCAGAAGCTCGCCGAGCATGGCCTCTCAGCGAACGACATCGTCAATGAGATCCGCGCCCAGAACGTACAGGCCGCCGCCGGCGTCGTCGGCGCCTCTCCCGGCCTGCCGGGGATTGATCATCAATTGTCGATCAACGCGCAGGGACGTCTCCAGGACGAGGAGCAGTTCGGCGACATCATCGTCAAGACCGGCGCGCATAGGGAGATCACCCGCCTGCGCGACATCGCCCGCATTGAGCTGGGTGCCGCCGACTACGCTCTGCGGGCCCTCTTGAACAACAAGCCGGCCGTGGCCATTCCCGTCCTGCAGGCACCAGGATCGAACGCCATCGCGATCGCGGACAAGGTTCGTGCGGAGATGGCCGCCATCAAGGCCAACATGCCGGAAGGCGTTGATTTCCAGATCGTCTACGACACGACGCAGTTCGTACGCGCTTCGATCGATGCGGTGGTCCATACGCTGCTGGAAGCAGTGCTGCTGGTCGTACTCGTGGTCGTCTTGTTCCTGCAGACCTGGCGAGCCTCCATCATACCGCTCGTTGCCGTGCCAGTTTCCATTGTCGGTACGTTCGCAGTTCTGCATGCCTTGGGATTCTCCATCAACGCCCTGAGCCTTTTCGGCCTCGTGCTGGCCATCGGCATCGTGGTCGATGACGCTATCGTGGTGGTTGAGAACGTGGAGCGCAATATCGAGAAAGGCTTGAGCCCGCGCCAGGCGACCTATCGGGCCATGCAGGAAGTCGCCGGTCCAATCATTGCGATCGCGCTGGTGCTGGTGGCCGTGTTTGTCCCGCTTGCCTTCATCAGCGGGCTGACAGGACAATTCTATAAGCAGTTCGCCGTCACGATCGCGATCTCGACGGTGATCTCCGCGATCAATTCACTGACCCTGTCACCGGCCTTGGCGGCTCTTCTGCTTCGGGATCATCAGGCACCCAAGGACCGCCTAACCCGCATCATTGATGCATTGTTCGGTTGGCTGTTCCGCGGCTTCAACGCGCTATTCCATCGGGGTTCCGGTGCCTATGCCACTGGCGTGAGGCGGGCGATCTCGACGAAAGCCCTGATGCTGGGCGTCTATGTTGCCCTCTTGGGCGCAACCGGCTTCTTGTTCAAGACAGTGCCGGGCGGCTTCGTTCCGGGGCAGGACAAGCAGTATCTTGTCGGGTTCGCCCAGTTGCCGGACGCCTCGACGCTTGATCGGACCGAGGACGTCATTCGACGGATGACAGACATCGGACTCAAGCATCCCGGGGTCGAGAGCGCTGTGGCGTTCCCGGGTCTGTCGATCAATGGATTTACCAACAGCTCGAATGCGGGCATCGTGTTCCTCACTCTCAAGCCGTTTGAACAACGTCAGGATCCGAGCCTTGCGGCTGGAGCAATAGCGGGTCAGTTAAATCAGCAGTTCGCGGCCATTTCGGAGGCCGTGATCGCGATGTTCCCGCCCCCGCCGGTGCAGGGTCTGGGCACGATTGGCGGCTTCAAGCTGCAGATCGAGGATCAGGCAGGCCTCGGCTACAAGGCACTCGATCAAGCCACGAAGGATTTCTTGGCCAAGGCCGCGGCGGCACCCGAGCTCGCAGGCTTGTTCTCGAGCTATTCAATCAACGTTCCCCAGCTTTATGCGGATGTTGATCGTTCAAAGGCGCGTCAGCTCGGGGTTCCGATCTCGGAGGTGTTCAGCACGCTCCAGATCTATCTCGGCTCAGTCTACGTGAACGACTTCAACAAGTTTGGCCGGACCTACTCCGTACGGGTGCAGGCGGATGCTCCCTTCCGGGCGCGTGCCGAGGACGTCGGCTACCTCAAGGTCCGCTCCGTCGCGGGCGAGATGGTTCCGCTCACGGCTCTGCTGAACATACAATCGAGCGTCGGTCCGGAGCGCGCCATGCGCTATAACGGGTTCCTGTCGGCCGACGTTAACGGACAGGCGGCCCCCGGATACTCCTCAGGCCAGGCACAGGCGGCTGTCGAGCGGATTGCAGCCGAAACGTTGCCCAAAGGATTCAGGGCCGAGTGGACCGAGCTAACCTACCAGGAGATTCTGGCCGGCAACTCAGGGATCGTGGTGTTTCCGATTGCAATCCTCCTCGTCTTCCTGGTGCTGGCGGCCCAGTACGAGAGTCTGACACTCCCAGTGTCGATTATCCTGATCGTGCCGCTTGCGCTGTTTGCGGCCTTGGCCGGCGTGTGGATGACAGCTGGCGATAACAACGTGTTCACGCAGATCGGCCTCATCGTCCTCGTGGGGTTGTCGGCCAAGAACGCAATCCTGATTGTTGAGTTCGCTCGCGAGCTTGAGTTTGAGGGGCGTACCCCCATTGAAGCCGCGATCGAAGCCAGCCGCCTGCGCTTACGGCCGATCCTGATGACCTCACTCGCCTTCATCATGGGCGTGGTGCCGCTGGTGCTGTCGACGGGCGCAGGCGCCGAGATGCGAGCTGCCATGGGTGTGGCCGTGTTCTCAGGCATGATCGGCGTGACGGCATTCGGCCTGTTCTTCACGCCCGTCTTCTACGCCCTGGTTCGCCGGTTGACAGGGAACCGCCGTCTTCAGCACCAGCCTGAACTGGCCACACTGGGCTCGAGCCCGAATACGCATCCCGTAAAGGCGCCGGTGAGCTAGAGGGTGCAGCAGAACTCGAACCTTCAGCCCGCTGTCGTTGGCCAGCCCCGCATAGTGAAGTCCACTACACGATGAAGTTCCTCGCGTGAGGCCCCTGATGCCGCTTTAACGGCCATCCCAAGGCCGACCGACACGACATAGCGCGCCCAGTCGGCCGGATCCTCGTCCTTGGGGAAATCACCATTGGAACGCGCCTGCTCGAGACGGTCGCGCAGATTGTTCTCGTTGACCATGCGACGCGCGATGAGTTCCTCGCGAATGGCTTCACTCGCCTCGCTGCAGGCCACGGCTCCGTTCACGCCAAGACAGCCGGGTGGGTTCATGGGATCGGTCAGCACATCGACATAGCCACGCAGGAGCAGTTCGACCGCCTCCCGTCCCGTCGGTGCATGGAGGGCCGTGTGCGCGAAGCACAGGTGCTGGCGCTCGTAGAGGTCGAGGGTCTGGCGGAAGAGGTCCTCCTTGTTGCCGAACGCGGCATAGAGGCTTGGTCGCGTGATACCCATGGCATCCGTCAGGTCTGATATAGATGTGCCCTCATAACCCTGGCGCCGGAAGACCTGAAGTGCAATATGCAGTGCCTCGTCAGGGTCAAATTCCCGGTGGCGGCCCATAATTGTCCCGTCTCCTCACTGTGATGTTCCACCGTTGCCAAGCGTTCCGGTGAACTATACCGACCGGTATGATAACGGTTTTAAACAGATTTTCAAGATCTTACATGACGGAGAGCAATTCAACTCCGGGATCATCGACACGCCATTCCAGGATCGCATCTCGCCGAGCGCGGAGGCGAAGTACGCCTTCGCGGCCACCATGGTTCCGGGTCGCGCCCGCAGCTCAGAGGGGATCGCCAAGGTCGTCGCCTTCCTGGCCTCTTCCTGGCCTCGGACGACGCCTCGTTCATCTCAGGTCACGGCCTGCTGATGAGCCTGAACATGCTGATCGAGACCGCGGCCGGCTTCGACCACACCGGTGCGGTCTGCCGACGCTGGATGGAAGAGGCCGGCTTCCAGGATGGGCAGGTTCAGCCGCTGCAGGGCCCCGGCTGGGCGGCTATCGGGCGGAAGGAAGGGCGCACGCGGAGCCGCGGGCCGGAGACGAAGTACCAGACCTCCTCGACGCTCCGGCGTGCCATGGCTTTTGAGACCGCATGCGGCGGCAGGGTGAAATGCGCCAGGCTGCCCCGGCCGGTGCCGCACAGGATCCGCCCTTCGGACCCATCTGGAGCGATCGCATCCGGAAGCGCGCTGAGCCGGCGGGTCGCAAACGCCATGGGCCACCTAAGGCATAGGATCGCGCGCAGAGCCGAAGCCGCCCGAAGGTCAGCAGCCGCAGGGGCCGCGGACCATCATACGGCCAAGCTTAAGCGCTCAGATTGACCCCTTCCCGATGGTCAGCACAACATCGGGTGATGCCCCACGCTAAGCTTTGCTGCGCCCGAAGAAGACGACATTGTCGCTGATCTCGACCACCTTCCGGAGCTGCGACAGCTCGATGAATGCGTGGGCGCGGTACAACCTCCACATCGGGCTGACCACCTCTTGGAAAGGAACTTCCGGATTGGACGTCCACCAGGAATCCCACTCTTGGGGCGTGAAGTCGTCGCCATAGGCATGAGTCACGGTCAGATCCGGATCAAAGCCATCGTCGACGCAGAGGGCCTTCGCCCTGACCCTGATCTGGCTGTCCATGAGGTCGGATATTTCCTGGGTCCGCGCGTACAGCATGATCACTCCGCAACCGGCTTGGAGGGGAGGGGCTGACTGCGCTGCTCCATGGAGCGTGTCAGCTCTTGGATGATCCAGCGTCTGGCTTGGCGTTTTGAGGATCGTGTCATGGTGACCTCCTGCGATGTCACCAGGATCGACCGAAACAGACTGTCCTTCTGTGACCCGGGCCACACATGGCTCGTGAGAGAGCGATCACGGTCATTTCTGCGGTGAGCGGTTCAAAGGAAAGGCTTTCCTTTGGTCCTCACGAACAGAATTCAACCGTGTCGCCGTTGCTGTCGATCACCCGGGAATGGTACATCCAGCGATCTCCCAGCTTGATAGAGGTCTCGTCGATGTGCCACTTGCTGGTGACAAGTTTCTTGCGTGAGCTGAAGTGCTTCAGCAGTTCGGGCGAGTATGGAACGACCCATCTGTGAATGGTCGCGTGGCCGACCGAGATGCCGCGCTCAGCCATCATCTTCTCGAGGGTGGGCAGTCTGAGATTGTAAGCCAGATACCACCGGATGCAGAGCAGGATCACCGATCGATCAAAATGCCTGCCCTTGAATACCTATTCCTCCGCCCCCTGAGACCTCCATCTCAGTCGCTGAAACTCCGAGACAAGACGTTGCGATAGCGCCTTGCTTGGTGCTTGCAACACAACCCAAGCGAATACCCACAATGGTATCCGCCTGGGCCATTCCGTGGGGTCACATCGTTCACATGATCCACAAAGGACCTGTGAAGCCCGCCTTCAGTCCACGTCACCTGCTCGCGAGTTGTCATGAGCCGATTGCCGCAGAGCTAGAGGCTTGTCCCTGTCACGACTATTGCCGCCTAGTCATACAGTACGGCTGCGATCTTCGGATCGCTTATATTGGACTTGTCGTAGTAGAAGAAGCCAGTGTCGATGATCTTCTCGAGCTTCTCGCCCTTGAGTGCTTTGACGGCAGCCTCAACCGTCTTGTATCCGATACCAACAGGGTTCTGCGTGATGGCTCCCGCCATGAGGCCTTCCTGGATAGCTTGCTTCTGCTGCTTACCGGAATCGTAGCCAATGATGACGATCTTACGGTTCATTTCCCTGGCACCATTGACGACTCCGATTGCCGAGCCCTCGTTCGCGCCAAAGATGCCCTTGAGTTTGGGATTGGCCTGGAGGATCGACTTGGTGATCTCGGTCGATTTCAGGTGATCGCCTGAGCCGTATTGGATGCTTACGATATTGATCTTCGGATATTTTTCCTTGATCCGGTTCGCAAATCCATCTCGCCGATCGATACCCGTGCGACTGGTCTGGTCATGCACCACGAGAGCAATGTCGCCCTCGCCTCCGATGAGCTCCGCCATCTTGTCAGCAGCCAGAGCCGCAGCCGCCAGATTGTTGGTCGCTGCTGTGGTCAGCGGAATGTCGCTGTCGACGCCGGAGTCGAACGCGATGACGGGAATCTTGGCGGCCTGCGCCTTGCGCAACAGAGGGATTGCGGCCTGACTATCGAGGGCTGCGAATCCGATGGCCTTCGGGTTCTTGGCAAGCGCTGCCGATAGCATGTCGATCTGCTTGTCAACCATGGTTTCGCTGTCTGGACCTTCGAACGTGATGCGCACGTTATAGTCCTTGGCTGCCTGCTCGGCTCCGGTTTTGACAGCCTGCCAAAATTGATGCTGGAATCCTTTCGAAATAAGTGGGATGTAGGTCTCCTGGGCCGCTGCAGGTCCGGCAAAACCGACTAATGCACCAATGCTGATGGCACCAATCAAAGTGCGTCTGTTCCACATCGTTTCCTCCTGATCGTTGTATACTTTGGCCTATTGGTGAATGAGTTAGGACAGATGACCGGGTCGCGTGCTCCTTTGGGCTCGTGAGAAGTAAAGGGAGATCCTCAGGCCTTGCGGCGCAGGATGTCGGCATACACGGCGAGAATGATAATCACTCCGGTCACGACCGTCTGCCATTCCTGAGCCACCGAGAGAATACGGAGGCCGTTGGTGAGCACGCTGATGATCAGAGCTCCGATGATTGTCCCGAGAATGGTGCCGCGTCCACCGCTCAAGGAAGTGCCTCCGATGACGACGGCCGCGATGGCGTCGAGCTCGTAGCCTTGACCGAGCGCCGGTTGGGCAGAATTGAGTCGCGAGGCGATGATGAGGCCGGCAATGCCGCAGATCCCACCTGAAACTGTGTAGACTATGATCTTCCAGAAGTCGGTATTCACCCCGGAGAGTCGCACCGCCTCCTCATTGGATCCCAGGGCAAATGTGTATCGGCCGAAGGCGGTGCGCGTAAGAACGAAACTGGAGGCAATCGCAACCATGAAGAGGATCAGGACGCCATTAGGGATCGGGAGAAACGGGAGGATCGCCCCGATCAAGGATTCTTGCGAGATCAGCGGAAAACTCGGTGTATCGTTGAAGTAGATCGGACGGGTTCCCGAGATCACAAGCGCGAGTCCCTTCAGCAACATCATCATGCCCAGAGTTGCGATGAACGGCGGGATCTTCATCTTGGCAATGAGGGTGCCGGAGACTGAGCCGCAGAGAGCGCCTGCGGCAATAGCCGCCACGATGCCGACAGGCATCGGCAGGCCCCAGTATGTGAGGAATACGCCGGCAATGACTGCGCAGAACGTCATCAACGTTCCAACCGACAGATCGATTCCGCCGGTAATGATGACGAATGTCGCCGCCACGGCGAGAACACCGTTCACGGCTGTTGCCTGCAGAATGCCGATGAGATTGTCAGGCTGAAGGAAGTTCTCGGAGGCAACGCTGAAGACAGCCATCAGGGCGATCAGGCTGGCGAAGGCCAGGATCTTCTGCCATGCTCCTTGGCTGAACGCGGCAGACTTGATGACGGTCTGGGCTTCCTTTTCTGCGATGGTCGTCACGTAGTTGATCCCTCGGTCGCCGCGTTTGATGTAGTGGTTGTGAGACTATGCCGCTGCGTTGCGAGGCGCATGATGTCCTCCTGCGTGGCTCTCTCAGCAAGGAGTTCGCCGGTCAGCCGACCCTCGCACATCACGGCGATCCGGTGGCTCATGCGCAGGATCTCAGGCAGCTCGGAGGAAATCATCACGATCGCTCTGCCTTCGGCCGCGAGTGTATTGAGGAGCTTGTAGATCTCGCTTTTTGCTCCCACATCAATGCCACGGGTCGGTTCGTCGAAGAACAGGATCTCGCAGTCGCGGGCAAGCCATTTTGCAATCACGATCTTCTGCTGGTTGCCGCCTGACAGAAACCGCACCTCCTGGGCATCAGAAGGCGTCTTGATCCGTAGCTGCCGGATACAGGAGCGTGCCATTTCACGGATGGCGCGCTTTTTGAGGAACATGTTCATGGAAAGGAAGCGTCCAAGGCATGGCATGACGATGTTGGCCGCCACGTCCATGCCTGTCGCTAGACCAAAGCGCTTCCGATCTTCGGATAAATAGCCAATGCCGAGCCGCACGGCATCCTGCGGTGACCGGATCGTCACGGGTCTGCCCCGGATGAGAATCTCGCCACCATCAAGGGGGTCAGCGCCAAAAATGGCGCGCGCGACCTCTGTCCGCCCAGCTCCCATCAAACCAGCGAATCCCAGGATCTCGCCCTTCCGCAGTTTGAAGCTTACATCCTGAATGACATTGCTGCGTCGAAGATTGCGGACCTCCAGCACGACGTCGTGGCTCGACAGATCCGGGACCTCCGTCTTCTCTTCGGTAAGACTTCGGCCAACCATCATTGAAATAATTGTATCAACGCTCGCAGCAGCGGTCGGAACAGTTCCAACATACTCGCCATCGCGCATGACAGTGACGCGATCGGAGATTTCCTTCAACTCATCCATCTTGTGCGAAATATAGACAATGCCGACACCTTGAGCCCTGAGCTTCCGGATAATGCTGAAAAGCTCGCCAATTTCCGCATTGTTGAGAGCCGCAGTGGGCTCGTCCATGATCAAGACCCTGGATTTGAAGGACAGGGCCTTGGCAATCTCGATCATCTGCTGCTTGGCCACGGTGAGTTGGCCAACCTCGACCCGCGGATCAAGTTTGAGATGCATGCGTTCGAAAATTTCGGCAGCGGCTTGGTTGAGAGCCTCTTCATCGAGCAGAAGTCCTCCAACTCGCTTAGGTTCGCGGCCGATGAAGATGTTCTGTGCCGCCGTGAGATCGTTCATCAGGTTCAGTTCCTGATGGATGATGCTGATCCCGAGATCCTGCGCGGCCCGCGGCGAAGGAATATCGAGGGCAACGCCCTCAATGCAGATCTCGCCGGCATCCTTTCGATAGATTCCGGCAAGAACCTTCATCAGGGTGGATTTGCCGGCGCCGTTCTCGCCCATCAGGGCATGAACTTCCCCAGGAAGGAGTTCGAAGCGTGCCTTCTTGAGCGCCTTGACGCCCGGAAAAGATTTATCGAGGTCTTTGATCATGACAAGCGGCGTCATGAGCCGGGATCCACCTGGCTGGGGCTCCTCACCTGCACGATGCTACAGAGTGAGCCTGCAAGAGCGACGACACCTGCCGCATCCGTTACGTCCGGGGGATCGCTACACGTACGCCAGATCTCGCTCGGACACTTGAGGTCCCAAGCCATCGCGGTCTCCGGCAGGAGGTTTTCCTGTACCCGCATCGATCGCTCCCGATCGCCATCCTGCGGCGATCTCGCGCTCTTGGCGGCTTTTCAGTTCGACCTCTTGCGAAGCCAGATCTGATTAAGACGCAGAAGCTCACGCTATTTCGAGGATGATATTCATGAAGGCCAAGGGCAGGCAACTGAAAATATGGATCTGATCGACCTGCGACTGGGACGCTCTGCAACACTATCCTGGCGGACCGGTGGCAGACCGGTGGCCGCCCTGAATGGATTGTTCTTCGGATAGGATGGCGAGCAGGAGGGGAGTGTCCGGATCGTTTGAACCTGCGGATGTGCATCGGGCCGTTTAGGTCTGTTCCAGCGGAACCGGCCAAGGCGTTCGGATGAGCATAGGAATACGCTCTTCTGAATCAGGTTCAAACGCTTGAGGCAGCGGAGGTTGAGGGAGTTCGATGGCGCCGACGCTGTCGACCCAATCGAAACGCGGCCTGAGAGAAACGTATGATGGAAGGTCTGGGAATGGAATCGAGGTTGGAGTTGCAGGAACGACCTGCTCGGGTGAAGGCAGAGACGGCTCAACGGGCTCTGGGAGTGCAGGCATCGAGGTAGCCAGAGGGAAACTTGTCTCGGCCGGAGATGGCCGCGGTGGCATTGCGGCCTCCGATGGCACCTCTGGCAGGAAGGATGTGGGCGGCTCCGGCGGTGGCATTTCGACCAGCGATGTGGAAGGGAAGGTCGGTTCGGCAGGCTCCGGAGGTGGCGGCATCAGCTTGGTCACCGGAACCTCGAGTTCGGTCCTTTCCGAGAGCGACGGCGTTATGGCGCCTATGGACGGGTCGTGGTTGACCGGAAGCTCCGTTGGCGATTGCGGTCCATGCAGCAAATCAGCCTGATGTTGGAGCGATTGAACTCGCCTCACGGTTGCACTTCGGGTGACCTGATAGGAACGGATACCCGGACGGTTTCTATCGATCTCGGATATCGTCCCCGCCCGACGCCTCTCCCCCACGTTGTTCGGCTGTGGCTTGGGCGCAGCCTTCAAAGGACGGACATGACGTATGTCGGTCGCATTCACCACTCTTTCGGCGCAAGATGCGGTGGCCCAACTCACCGTCAGGGCAGTAAATACCCAAAACTTATGCATCCCCTCGCCAACCCTCCTGATCTCGTCGTCAGGGTAGCGAAGAAAAACTGCGCGGAGGAGATCCCGCGGCAATTTGCGCTCGGAATCAACAAGACTTTCTGAAAATCGTTGCACAAAGGGCGATCTGCGAACGGGGATTTGACCCTCGTTCCACTCTCGCGACATGCCATGTGGTATCAATACTCCTAAGCGTTGGATCAGCATCTTCTTCGCTGGTCGGCCCGGGACGAGGCAAGGGTCGGATCTTCACCTTGAGTGTTGCTTCGGAACCCGTTCTAGCTCGTGGTGCTTGTGGTGACGTCGGCCTCGTTCCGAAGGCATTTTGGGAGACCCTCACGTACAGACCCGATTGTAACCTACAAACGTTTGAGCTTGTCCGAAGGGCAAAAGCATTCGGCAATCCGTCGCATCCGTCGGCAGAGTTGGCTTTTACTCGTCGTGAGAGTGTTGACCGGCCAAGGACGCGGCCCTAGCGTGAAGTGTCAATGACAGATGTCTCCATGGCCCGCACCCTTCTCTGCTTCGGCGACAGCAACACCCACGGATCCCCACCAATTGTTACACGGGGAGAGGCCTACCACCGCTTTGATGCGGACACGCGTTGGCCGCGTCTGGTAGCATCAATACTCCCGGACTGGGAGGTCACGGAGGAAGGACTTCCTGGACGGACGGCTCAGTTCCCCGATCCGGTGGCAGGCGCCCACATGGACGGACGCGAGGGCCTGAAGATCGCCCTTCAGAGTCACGGTCCCATCGACGCTCTGGCGATCATGCTTGGGACGAACGATACCAAGACCCGCTTTGGCGCCACACCCGAAAAGATTACGGCAGGGATTGCCAGTCTCCTCGACATCGCCATGGGTCTTGAGATGCAGCAACGACATGGCGGCTTTCGCATCCTGGTGATCTGCCCGCCGCCGGTTCTCGAGCAGGGGCCGATCCGCTCCGAGTTTGTCGGCGCGCGCGAAGTGTCACTCAAGCTTCCCGCGCTTTATGCCGTACTGGCGGAGGCACGGGGAGTGGGCTTCATCGATGCCGGAGCGCTGATCCAGGTAAGTCCGGTTGACGGTATCCACTTGGAGCCTGACGCACATCGGAAGCTCGGCAAGGCTGTAGCGGAGACGGTCGGCCGGTTCTGAAAGCGCCGTGTCGAAGTCGACACCTCGTCGCGGGATCGACCGTGGTCAAGGTAGCACCTGGAGAGTAGCTGTCCTGATGACAATGACGGCAATTCTCATCCACAACCAGAACCCGGGGGACGACGCCCCGCCCGGCGGGCGATCTCGCAATCGAGAAGCAAGCCGCGAGGTGCGCCGAGGTCATTGGTGCCAGGCGCGAGATGAGCTTCGCGAGACGGAGCGCAGCGAGGGCGGAGGCCATCCGCGATGTCGAGATCGTATCGGTCAGTTCTCTGTGTCCTGGCGACACCCTTCAAACTCGGTTCAAGGGATAATGCCAACCGGGTAGGCTCCGGTCACCCGCTCAATCGGCTGGACGACGCTCGTATGGGTTCTGGCCGACCATTGGCTCGGGTCCTCCTCACATTCACCCAAAACAGCCTTTCAGGCGTGTCGCCGCCACCATAAGTTGGCATACGGCACCCCTCTGCAGCATGGGAACGAGTTGCCTCCTGCTCGTCAATCGTCCAGCGCACCCGCGTCGGCTCGCGCCTTGAGCTGCGCTGGCTTATGTTGATGAATTCTCTGCCGTTGTGTCAACGTCGCTGTGATGCAGCCACGTCTAGTCAGTAAGGCGAAGTGTTCCATCCTTACATATATCGAGTTCAGGGAGTTCGGCCGTTGATTCATCCTCAAAGGTTGCGGCGACAGCGACCATGCAGCCGGTGACCCTTGGAAGCCTCAAAGTGGCTTTCGCCTTTGGGGCGAGCGGCTTTGCCAGCCGAACCGTCTGTCCATTCGCGCCAATAGCGATATCGGTTGCCGAGACATCGCGAGCATTGGTGACGACGACGGAAGAATTCGGCTTTGAAGGTGCAGCGAAGACACCCGTGGCAGCGAGCAGGAAGCTAGTGACAATCAAGGTTCGAACAATCATGGCAATTCCTCATTTTGCTGTTTGGAATGCATCGTTCATGGGAGGGATCAAACCCCGGCCCGTCTTCAGATCCGCCGCTTCGTTTGTTGCTGACGGACAGGCGCAACCTAGCTTAAGTGTACCGTCTTCATAATGGAGCGGTCATCAAAGTAAGAGCGCCGGTTGCGCTTGGCGCTCCAGGTAGGCCTCCTTTCACGGCCAGTTTCAGAGGAAACAAGGACCGTGCCATCTCGGCACGCAAGGAGGCTGCGCCTGCGGGGTTAACAAATGGTTTAAGTTCTTGACCAGAAGTTCCCTTCTCTCAACAACTCTCCCGGCAGGGATCTAGCGCATCGTGCGAAAACGTGGACCCGGTTCTTCGCCGTCAACGATGCGCCAGCCAAGAGTGGAGCATCGGAATCGATCCCAAAAGTGGTTTCCCCTTTCGGGTCCGATGCTCTAGCGCATCGTGCGGACGAAAGCGGGCCACGCCAGTGAAAAGTGGATCCGGCTTTCGCTGGCGCGGCCCGGCGGCAAGCCCTTTGGATTGAGCGGGAGATCTCCATCATCAGGATCATCACCGTCGAGCGCAGACGACTCCCCCGCTTGGAACATCGCGGACTCAAGGCAGCGTCAACGAAACAGTGGAGTGACCATAGCGGTGGTGAGCTGCAAGCTCATCGCGCGTGCTTCCGAAAAAGCCTGTTCGCGCACCCTGTCGAGGCCAAGCGCTCCCTTGGCTTCTGGAGTGGGCGCATCGGCCAGAATCTTTCTCCTCGGCATGAGATTCACGTGAGCGCGCGCCCGTCGTCCGTTGGGCAACGCGCTTGCAGAGCAAACGGCTACCTAATAGAGCGCCCACAGCCCATCGACCGGCCGCAGAGTCACTGGAAGATCCGGAGCGAAGGGCCCAGGAGGAGCGGAGTTCCGGTTACCTGGCAGGCGAGCGCCGCGCTTGAGCTTAACGGGAGCGTCTCTGCTTGCCACGTCATCCGACTTCGGTTTGCTGGTGGGCGGCACAACCGGCTTCTGTGACGTTTTCTGCGGGGGATCGCGGTGGGTTCGCATCGTTCCGTCATCAGGCAGTTTGCGCTCCGTCTCGACGTTGGGAGGTGATGACACCTGTCGATCCCTGGGTTGCGGGCTGGCGCCATCGATGCCGGTTCTGTTGCTCGACCGGACGCCACTCCGGAATGTTTGGATCACGGGCTCGAGTAGGATCGGTGTGGTCTGGAAAATCAATGTACCAGGTATGAAAGCTGTGTACGTCTCGAAAGCCTTCACTTGTCTCTCCAAGGCTTCTCGGTCCCGGAGGGCCGTAGCGGTATTCTCCTTCTCCTGACGGAGGGCTTCCTTGATCGCAGCGATGCCCGCAACTTGGGCTTTCAGAGCCAAATTTTCTCTTTGAGAGGCGCTTAGCTGCTGAACGACCGAAGCACTGCGCTCTCTCTCTTGATTGAGCTCATTCTGCAACTTGGCCTCACTCGCTCGGAGATCAGCGGGCTCGCCCTGTCCGACTCTCGAGTGCTCTGGCGTCACATTTGCTGGTTCGCGCCCAATATGCGTTGAGTTTCCCGCCCCGGCTGAGCCAGCTCTCTCTGTCTCCCGCGAGACCAGTTCTCGCCTCAACGAGTCGATTTCGCCTGCTGACGCCTTTGCTGCCTCTCTTTCCCGCGCAAGAGCCAACCGCAACTCGGTCGCTTCTGCGGCGCTCCCCTCAAGGGCCGCAAGTTGTTCTTGCGCAGCCGTCAATTTGGCTGCGAGTTCGACCAGCGCAGCTTTATTCCTCTCCGCCTCTCTGGCATAGGCGTCGCGCGCGTCCGAAGCGCTTATCGCGTTTTGAGCCATTGCGGTCAGCTGCCCTCGCATGAGGTTCAGGTCCTGGGCGGCTGAAGCCGTCCGTCCTCTTTCCTGCTCCAGTGATTGCTCTAGCTCGACCGCTCTGGCCTCCTTTTCTTTCAATGCTTCGAGTTGCTCTCGCACGGTGCGCAGCTCTTGCACCGCTGCCTCGGCACGCACCCTCTCCTTTTCAGCCGTATCGTCCGGACCTTTGCCATTCATGGCATTTGACGTGACCTCACCGGCTTCGATCCGCGCAGTCAACTGAGAGTCATGTTGCTCACGTGCTACAGCCAGCAGCAAGCTCTGTAGTTCCGGGTTATGAATATCATCTCCGATGAGTATGGCGAGTGTCCCGGCGTTGACAGCAAGGCTGAGCCGCTGTCGTGCCCCGTCGAAATCATTCTGCTGCAGAGCTTTCCCAACATCAGCAGCAAGCTCGGTTCGGCCAGGGCTTGCTAAGAGGCTGTGGAGGAGCGACGGCCAGTCCCTTTGCGAGGCATCAATGCGAGGGGATACCACATTGTCCCGCTCCGCGTGGTTCGTTGGTGATTGTGCTGAGTCCCGTGGTGAGACCTCACTCCCTTGAGGCAATTGGGGCACTGCTCCCCCCAGCTCGTCCCGTGCGAGACTGTGCGAGGAGCACGCAAATAGAGCTGCGGCAACGATCGAGAGTATAAGGCGACGCCGTCCGCTTTCCTCCATTGGTACGGATCGGATGCGGGTTGAGGTGCCTGAAAGCCAACTGATCTGTGGAACCATGACTTTCCTCCCAGGACGGTTGTTGGTCGGCGAAATGCAGGTAGAGCACTGAAGCGAGTGGGGAGTTCCATGCTTGAAACAAGCGGGCTCCTGTAGTCTCCCCATGTAACGTTCAGCGATCCGCCCTGCATGTAGCTCTCAGCCGTCTCGTCACGCCCTCCTTAAAGGAGAAGTCTGCAGGACGTTCTCAAAATTGCTTTCCTCCATTGGCCGGGACGTTGTCATGGGCCAAGGCTTACAACATCGCGGTGACGCGGCCTGCTTGATCCATGCGGCAGGTGACCCTGGCTTGCCGGATCTGCACGAGGCTACCTCGCTGGAACAGGATTCTTGCCTCGACGGGAGCTGACAGGCTGCCATCTTTAAGGTGGGAAGCACGTCCTGCGCTGGCGACATCAACATGCATCGCTCCGTAGCGAACGGCGCCTGAGACAAGAGCGTCTCGGCAGGATTGAACGACGCTCAGCGGCGTCCCGGGCTTAGGTCGCAGAGGCTTGAGCAGGTATATGCTGCGAAACCATCCCCCGTCCCCTCCGCCGTTTTGAACCGGCAACAAGGATCTTGGGATGGCGGTTCCACTCAAGGAGGATATTGGGGGAACGGTGGGAGCAATACTGGCAAGAAGCCCTGGAGTCGGTGCCGCGGACGGAGCATGCTGATCGAGATGGGCCCCGCCTCTTGAGGCCGACGAACCTGTGCCGTCGAAGCCTGTTGCAGAAATTGCGCTTCCATTGGTTGCCAGACCTGCAGAATTCATACTGCCGCCAGTGAGTGTTCCGTTCCCGGCTGGGCTGTGTCCCGCTCCGCGACTGGAGCCTGACCCACCTGCGTTGACTGCGCCGCTCGCGCTTCCCCCCGCGCTAACGCCATTTGTCCCGATACCTGCATTGGCGGCCACCCCTGTCGGGCCAATATCGACTCCGAGTGCGCCACTCATCCCATTCGAGCCGACGGCGGCACCGACCGAAGCGCCGCTTCGTCCAGCACTAGCACCTCCACCCGCACTGAGCCCATGAGACCCAGCACTTACACTAGCCGAGGCTCCTCCTGCGGCTGTATCAACGTCACCTCCAATACCACTGCGACCAAGGCCGCCGCTCGCGGAGGCCTGATTGCCGCCGCTGCCGAGCCCTGCTCCCGCACTGAGCCCGTCGGATCCAACGCTGGCGCTCGCTCCCGCGCCTAGACCGACCGCACCTGCGCTCACTCCAACATCGAACGCAGCCCCCTCCCGGACCTGCGCAACCGTAAAGACTAAGAGGAACAGAGCCATAAGGGAGAACTTTGCACCCAAATCCGGTTGAGTTCGGTCGATCGCGAGACTACCCGTCACTGTCACGCTCCTGCAGGCACGACGAAGTACGTTCGGATCTTCAGACTATTGACCAAACGAGCGCGAGCAAGGCGGGCATAAGGCGATGTAGAGTACCCACTGCGGGTAGGGGCCGACCATGTGCGAACGGGTCTGCTCCTAAGTCGGCCGAGAAAGACGCTCATGGCGGACACAGTCATATAGACATAGAGCCGACTTAGAGTCGGAGAACCTCTTGCACTTGGCGGGGGCTCAGACAGGTAAATGAGGTTGTTGCGGAATTTCGCATCGGGTTCTGTCGAGTTGGCTCATTGTTGCGACAAACCCGCAATCAGCGGAGTGCCACCACTGCGCCGGATACGTTGAGCAGGCACGTAATGCCGGACTGGCGGACCTGGCGTGCATTTGCCCGGGCGTACACGACTCTCACCGCCATCGGAGCCATGAGCCCACCGTCTGAAGTGCGGCTCACCCGCCCAACGCTGGCTGTGTCTACCTGCACAGCCCCGTAAGGAAGCGCTGCCGTAACAATGGAGGCGCGGCAGGCTTGTACAATCTGACCAGGAACGCCGGGTCGCTGAGCAAGTGGCTCTAGGAAGTCTGCAGTCGCTGAGCCTGACGCTTCAAGCCGGGGCAGAAGGGAGAGCGGCAGGGCTAGTCCGGCGCTAGTTCCCTTGACCTGCAGTGCGGTCGACGTTGGCGCAGCCGGCAGACTTGTCGCCTTTGCGGTCGGGTGCAGACCCGCGGCGGCCTGGGTCGCGCGTAAACTCGTAGTGCTTGTCGTAGCTGGTGCTGCTGGCGGGGATGCTGAAGCCGGCGTGTTTCCGGTTTTAACCCCACTGTTACTGCTAGTCTGACTGGTTATGCCTCCACCGCTTGCGCCGCCTCTGGGGTCAGCACTGCCTCCTCCCGCACCGCCGTGGCGGGAACCGTCACGGTTCCCGGTACTTTGACTGTTAGGCCCACCAATGCTCCCGCCACCTTTGCCGCCACCTGAGGGACCGTTTCCGGTGCCTCCACTTCCTTGGCCGGGGCTGCCACTGTTCCCGGAACCATGGCTCCCGCCGCCTCCGCCGTTCCCACCACCTTTGCCCCCGCCATTTCCGTTGGCTTGTCCACCGCCGCCGCTGCTCCCGGTGCTGCCGCCGCTACTCACGCTGCCCTGGCTGCCGCCACCGCTATTTCCGTTGCCTCGGCCGCCTCCACTCCCGCCGCCGTCGCCCTTGCCTCCGTTGCCCTTGCCACCGTCGCCCTTGCCACCATCTCCCGCTTTCCCGCCGCCCCCATGATCATTGCCGTGTCCTCCGGCTCCAGGACTGTCGCCACTGCTACCGTCTCCGCCTCCACCCCTGGCGAAGCCGGGCTGCGTTGCCAGGAATGAAATGGTGATGATGGAAATGAGTGACACCCGAAGCATGGCTACTCCAGAAAGCCGCTGTGGTCACACGGGCGTGCGCAGGCTTCTGTGGCATGGTCTTGTGCCAGCCTGTTCTCGTGGGGTGCCATGCTCCGAGACCTGGTTTCGAGGATAATCCCCGGGAGGTTGCAGTGGGAGCCACCCGAGAGATCCGCGGTTAGCAGAGTTGCGCTCTGGTGGCTAATGAGCCATCTGCACTCGTGATATGTCCGGTATAGGAGCCGAATTGTGGCGTCAGGGAACGTTTTATTGGCAATTCGGAAGGATGATCCTTTTGGATGCTCCCAGTAAAGAAGGGGAAAGGAGCCACGTCGGACCAAAACTCCGTCAGCGTTGCCGCTGCTGACCAATCATCCCCATCATCGCGCCGCCATAAGCCTCTCGAGGGTCAATCTGCCCCACTTGCGATGAAGGGAATTGTCGCAAGAGTTTGTTTCAGAGTTTCAGTTAGTCCTCCCTGAGCTCAGGGATGGAGTGTAGCGTGTTCAAGGGCAGGCATTGTGATCGCTCAGCCATCCTGCTCCGTGTCCGGTGGCACTTGGCTTGCAGTCTGAGCCTGCGCGATCTTGAGGAGATGATGGCCGAGCGCGGCATCACCGCCGACCATGCTACGATCCACTGCTGGACAGTCCGCTATGCGCCGCTCCTGCTGGAACAGTTCAATTGCGGAGCAGTTTGAGCTGCTCACCGTATGGTCGCTTCACAGAACTCGATCTCCTCTTTTGCCCTGGTCCGGATTTGCGACGCGACCTGGGGAGATCGTTCGGGCTGATACGCATCGCGACCGGCATCTGTCACTTGAACGGCCCAGCTTGAAAACTCATGCTCGGGCACGAACCCTGGCCTGCATCGATCTGTCTGATCAGGAGAGATGCCGAGCGAAATGCTTGTTCATCTCGAACATGCTGACCATGTCCTTGCCGCCGAAGACAGCCCGAAGCTTGTCATCGGCCAAGATCTCGCGCTTGTTCGCGGGATTCTGCAGATTGTTGGCCTTGATGTACTCCCAGACCTTGCGCACCACCTCCGTCCGCGGGAGCGGTGCCGCTCCGACAACGGCCGCCAGTTCGCTCGAAGGCTGGAGCGGCTTCGCCAGGGCAGGGTTCGGCGTCTTGGCTGCTTTGGCTTCGGTCATGGTGAAACTCCTCAAGGACGCCTCACGGCCATCTGCGGAGGCAAAGGGGGCGGGACCATGGCCAGCAAGAGCTGAACACTTCCTTAATTCCACTCTGGCAATGCAGACCTCAGGGTGGTGGGTTCACATGGCCTGCTCGATCGTCACCACCCACGCCGTTTGCCATGTGGCTTGGCCATCATCTGCCGCATCGCTTCCTCCGCCCGGGCTTTGGCTTCCGCGTCATGGCTGAGGTTGCGGACTTCCGACGGCTCCTCTTGTTGACTGATGCCATTCTTGCGGGCGCGCCACTGCTTCGCCTGGGCAGCATTGGCCGCCGCGTTGGCCAGCTTCTCCAAGCGATCCAACTGGGGGGTACTGGCTGTCTCGTTCATTCCGGGTTTTTCGTCCTCTTGCTCGGGGCGCTTTGCCATCTCTTCAGCTTCCTTAGGATCAGCGTCGTGACGTACGATCAGCTGTTATGGGCTTCCATCTCGGGCGATATGGGTTAACTTCGTCTTAACCATAAAGGTCCGAGGTAAGCCGATGCGGAAGATACATCCCGGCTTCATCGCTCTCGCTGTCCTCCTGGGCCCTGCCACATTGATCGTTGCCCACGAGACAATCACCCGCTCACCGGCCCAGCAGGTGTTCGAGGCGTTCGATCCTCCACCCACTGTGCGGCAGGCATACACACAGTGTGCCGTGACCCAAAAGACACAACGGTCACGCCAGTGTGACGAGTACGTCAGCTTCTTCGAGCAATGCGCGGCTCGGACGCATGAGTGTGACCCGCAGTCCGTTTACGAGGTTCTTACCAGGCTCATTCTCTCGGGACGCCCGGAAAGTCCGAAGGATGATCAATTGGCCATCCGAACCGACATCTGAGTGCGTCTCCGGTGGCAGCCCGAAAGCAAAGCAGGAAAATGCAGCCTTTATGCGGGGCCCCTGCAACCAAGCGGCAAGTCGCCCCTCGATCAAGGGCGCCCGCCTCGAAAGCGCAGCTTCAAGGTGGCACTCGGCCTGCGTCAGACGCCTGAAGCGCTCTGCCGGATCGTCAGCCTCGACCTGCCGATCATCGGACGCCTTCGTCTCGTGGGGGCGCATCCCCTCGAGGTTCGTCAGGACGGCGCCGCGTCATCGTGTTCCGAACCGATGGTGTGCGTCGTCACACGGCGGCTCGTCGTGCGCGAATCTATATGGATCATGCGATGCCGGAATACATCGCACGCGCTCTGGTGAGAGGTCTGGTGCTCAGCCCCTCGCCGGGGCGCTTCGTACTTGTGCACAGGGTTCAGTTGCACTTCCAGCGTTCATGGCGCATTGTGGTGGCGTGGTGTTGCAACCGGCATCACAAAAGCGCCCTGACAGTGTGCTCCGCACGGCTAACTCTGTCAGGGCGTTGTCGTTTGTGAGCGCCTTGCTGTCATCGGTGGGAAGCATATCTTCATCGTGCTGTTTCTCTCCCTTGGACCAACACCGCCTTGACCGAGGCTTCAAGGCAGCATCTCGTCCAAGCCGTCTTCGCATCTCCGCACGTTGTTCGAGGCAACGTGTCAGCTCCTGCGAGAATCGAGACTTTTCTTGTGCCTCTGCCGCCCTCACCGGCTTTAGCAGGCTGTTGAAAAAGTCAGCTGCGTTCGCAGACGAAGCCTGAATCATCGCCATTGTGGATGTAGAAGTGGCCAACGAGACGGCCTGCACTGCCGAGCGCGACCCATCCACGCCCGCATGCTGGGTCGTTGTCGTCGGAACCTTCCCACGAGAACTCGGCACATGCCGCGCCATCGCGCGAGCCATAGCGGACGTCCAAGGCGCCCTGGAGCGCGCCGAAAGCAATCTCCCCGGCCGCTTCGCCCGTCAGGGTGAGATGCGCCTCTTCGACGAGATCGAGAAAGTCGCTGTCCCAAACATCCATCTCGACGATGCGCCAGCGGCCGGCAAACGCCTTGGCAATGGCTGGTACCTTGGCCATCAGCGGCTCTCCACCAGCAACTTGGGCAGGCGCACCAGATTGTAGGCGGCGGCTGCGAACGTGAAGGCCAACTCCACCCGCTCCACACCGCGGAAGCGGGTCTTGGCCTGGCCGGCAACCGTTTTGATCCAGCCGAACGCCTCCTCAATGCGCTTGCGGATGCGCTGGCTCACGGCGTAGCCCGCATGCCGGGTGGTGCGTCCATCAATGGCCGAGCGCCGCCCGTTCGTGTTCTGCGCCACATGCGGTGTGACCTTCATCGCCCGCAGATCATGGACGAAGTCCTGGGTGTCATAGGCTTTGTCGGCCCCGAGTGTGATCGCCCGCGACCGCTCGGCATGGGGTTCGATCAAAGCCAGGGCGGCCCCGCGCTCGGCATGGCCATCAGCGCGCGTCAGACAGGCGTCGACCACCAGGCCGGAGCGGTTCTCCATGAGTGCATGTCCGAGGAAGCACAGCTTCGCCTCCTTGCCGGCCCCCTTGCGGTAGAGCCGCGCGTCCGGATCCGTGGTCGAGGCATGGGTGTCGTTCGACCGTTTCTCACCCCGGAAGTTGGCCTCTGCATTGCGCCCACCATCGGCCGGCGGATCGCCCGCGCCGTCCTTCGGCTTGAAACTCTTTATGGAAGCCCAGGCCTCGATCAGGGTGCCGTCGACCGAGAAGTGCTCCGTCGAGAGCAGCCTCTTCACCCTGGGCTGGGCCAGTATGGCGGCCAGGAACTGGGCCGCGATGTCGCCGTCGAGGAGGCGGTCGCGGTTTTTGGAGAAGGTGGAATGATCCCATACGGCATCATCGATCCCGAGGCCAACAAACCAGCGAAACAGCAAATCGTACTCGAGGCGCTCCATCAGCTGGCGCTCGGAACGGATGGAGTAGAAGGCCTGCAGCAGCATGGCTCGCAGCAGCTTCTCGGGTGCGATGGAGGGTCGACCCATGCGAGGGGCATACAGAACTGCGAACTCACACTGCAGCAGTGCGAGGGCCATGTTGGCGATCTGGCGGATCGCCCGCAATGGATGATCCGCGCGCACCCGGGCCTCCAGATCGACATAGGAGAACAGTTGCCCCGTCTGTTCGTCTCGCCCGCGCATTCATTCCCTCCTGCTGCCCGCGCCGAGTGAATCATACCGGAGCCTGCGCCGCCACGGACTTTTTCAACAGCCTGTTAGAGCATTTTTCGGCGAAGTGGATCCGGTTCGCCGTCAAGAATGCGGCACGGCAAAGAAGAGAGGTGATTCCACGCCAGTGGAAACAGCTCTCGAGGAGCGTGATCGGAGTAGTCTCGACACCCCGTTTTAACCTTTTCCTAATCGGGATCAAGGGACAGTGTCCCGTGCAACTCGCCTTTGGTCAAAGCCTCGGGTCTGATGGTTGTATCCGTTCGGGTGTCACGTTGGGTGCGTCCAATGAGCAAAGAACATCCTGCCGCTTATGCAATGGAGCTGAAGCGGTCTTGGCGCGTGGTTGTCCCTGTCCGGGGGAAACTGACGCCCAGGATCTGTCGCGAGAAATTCACCTGCCGAGCAGATGCTCTCACCTGGATGAATACGGCTGAAGGTCACCAAGCCATCGCATCCGCTCGAGGAGATGACGCTTTACAGGCATAGAAGCTAATCGACTGCCAAGTTGGCACTTGTCCGTGCCGGCACCCTGTAAAGGCCTCTGAAAGCCGTGTTCTATCTCACCATGGCACCGAGCTCATCGCACCACTGTGACCTGGTGAGAAGGCGGGCATGAGCACCTCTGTGGGTCGGGTCGACAGGTCCTCGAGCAGGCATTTCTCTTCGTCGGCCCTGTATCCCGTTTTATCGCCCGGGCAGTTAAGGATGTTCGCAAAGTCTCATATCATTCGATCGCAGGTTCTGCCTACACTCGCCTGAACCTTGCAGAGAGGCGATGGCATGAAGCGGTTGGTCACGGTCACCGGTCCTATCACAACCGCCCAGCTGCATGGGTACCTCCTCGAGGAAAGGCTGTTGGATCAGATCATGATCCAGGTCAGCGACAGGAAGAACGGCAACTTGGAGGTTGCTTTCCACGAGCGGGATCGGCGCTACCTGTCGCAGTTCTCTGCCGCACAGCAAGCCGAATGGCTGCAGGACGCCATGATCCATATTGAATCCGGGTGTCCGTTGGAGACGCCTGATGGGAGGTCAGCCTGGATCACTGATGAAGTGCCAGCCAGACCAAGCTCCTCCATCAAAGCCATGAGGCCAGCACGACAGGAGCACGACCTACCGCCAGGCTTGGAGTTCTTGAGGCGAAGCTAAGTCTTGTTCTCGGGGAGACCGAGCTTCAGAAACAGATGGGCTGCCAACAGCGCATCGTTCAAGGCATCGTGCTCGGCACGCAGGTGAGCAATGGTGATGCCGGCCTGCGAGCAAGCCTGACGGAGCTTGCCAGGAAGCCCGGATCGCTTGGCCAGAGCCATGGTGCAATAGAAGCGCTCTCGTGGATAGATCGGCTGTCCCGTGCGCTCGAACTCCCGTTTGAGCGTGTTGTACTCGTAGGCATAGTTGTGGGCGATGATTGTATCAGCGCCGACGAAGTCGATCAGGTCGTGAATCACATGCTCAAAGTAGGGCTCATCCTCCAAGTCAGCCAATGAAATGCGATGCACTGCGTAGCAGAAGGGGCTCATGGATGAACGGGGCTTGACCCGTCGGACGAACGAGCGCGGGGAGATCGCCCCGCCGATGACCTCAACAGCGGCGATTTCGATGACATGATCGTAAGATTGTGCTGTTTCGACGTCGATAACCACATGTCTGGTCATGATGGACTGCAAGGCAAGAGGCAGGGAAATCGGCTCACGAGGATCTTTCCGGAAGAGAGACCTCCCAATTACCAGACGACGAATCCGGATGCGAGGCCGATCTTGATATAACCGGCAATCCGAAGGGCCACGCCAGTGAATACCGGGTCCGCTTTTCGCTGACGCGGCCCTCCGGGTCCGTCCGATGCGCCAGCGGGTGTGGGAAAACAAACCCATGATCCGGCAGAAGACCCGACTAACGGCCTTGGCGCGCGCCAGCTTCCAGACGCTTTTGCCAGCAATGGCGTCAGATCAGAACTAACCGACTTCGTTCAACCCTAACGAGCAGCCTGAGGATCCGCCACTGTCTCTGTAACAGGCTCCTGCTTAGCTTTAGAGGCTGACAAGTTACCGCAGTTCCTGTTTTGTTCTGGATTTTCCGCCCTGTGCGGGATAGGGTCAGTTCGATCCAGATATTTTGACGTGCGGAGCCATTATGAGCTTGGACAAGAATAAGGCGATCGAGACAGCGGTCGCCCAGATCGAGCGTGCCTTTGGTAAGGGCGCGATCATGCGTCTCGGCGGCGATCAGGTGGTTGAGGTCGAGACAATCTCCACCGGCTCGCTTGGCTTGGATATTGCCCTTGGTGTGGGCGGTCTGCCGAAGGGACGGATCATCGAGATCTACGGCCCAGAATCTTCCGGCAAGACCACTCTGACCCTGCATGCGATTGCGGAGGCGCAGAAGAAGGGTGGAGTGTGCGCCTTCATCGATGCCGAGCATGCCCTGGATCCGAGCTATGCCCGCAAGCTGGGGGTCGATCTCGACGATCTCATCGTCTCCCAGCCGGACAATGGCGAACAGGCGCTTGAGATTGCGGACACCATGGTCCGCTCTGGCGCGATCGACGTTGTGATCATCGACTCCGTCGCTGCGCTCACACCGAAGGCGGAGATCGAAGGTGAGATGGGCGAGAGCCGTCCCGGTCTCCAGGCCCGCCTGATGAGCCAGGCCCTGCGCAAGCTCACTGGCTCGATCCACCGCACCAACACACTGGTGATCTTCATCAACCAAATCCGCATGAAGATTGGCGTCATGTACGGTTCGCCGGAGACGACCACGGGCGGCAACGCCCTGAAGTTCTATGCCTCGGTTCGACTTGATATTCGCCGGACCTCGACTCTCAAGGACCGCGACGAGCCAATCGGCAACCAAGTGCGCGTGAAAGTGGTCAAGAACAAGGTCGCGCCACCGTTCAAGCAAGTCGAGTTCGACATCATGTTCGGCGAAGGCATCTCCAAGATGGGTGAGCTCATCGATCTCGGCGTGAAGGCGAACGTGGTGGAAAAGTCCGGCGCCTGGTTCTCTTATGACAGCCAGCGCCTGGGTCAGGGCCGCGAGAACGCCAAGACCTTCCTGAAGGACAATCCCGAGATTGCGACCGACATCGAGAGCAAGATCCGCCAAAACGCTGGTCTCCTGATGCACGATTTGCAGGCAAACGATACCGGCGAGGCCGATGCCGACGACGTGGCATAGTCAAGAGAAAGGCCGGTTGAAGAGCCGGCCTTCTGCTCAACCAGTTTTGGCGATGTGTTCACCGGCATTGAGCGTGGACGCCGAGCCCGACGAACAGCAGCAATCTCCTAAGCTACGACGCTCCGATGCTCCTGCTTCTTTGGAGAGCGCATCGTTCGAGCGGAAAAGTGGATCCGGTTAGGGCCAGCCTGCCTCAGTGGTGAGCCGCCCGTTTCTTATGAGACGTGCGATGCCGCTGGACGCTACCGGTGTTCTGCGGAATTCCAAGGACACCCTTGACCCCGCCGACGACGCCGCCCGTCACGCCGCCAACGGCACCGCCGACTGCTCCGCCAACGGAACCAGCAGCCCGATTGCCCACGGCGGCTCCTTGCTCAGCGCCGCGTACGATGCCCTGCGCCTGAACAGCGGCAGGCAGAGCGAGAACAGCCAAACCAAGCGTGGAAAGCAAAACATAGCTTTTCATAGAGTTGCTCCTCTTCGCAAAGACTTCAAACCCGACTGGGAGACGGGGTTCCATGCCGAATGCTCGTCCCGATGTCAGCCCTGGAGAGCCGAAGCGCGTCGATCCCTTTGCGTCAGTAGACGGCGACGCGACAGGAAATGCTATGGGCAGAGCAGCAGATGCAACCGCTCAACATTCGTCTCATCCCGTTCTACGGCTGTTCGCTCCGGTCGTTCTCGACACCGTCTGGGATGGCGGACTGGCTGCCCTTTACGTTGTCTACCATGGGCATGCACCTCAGCCGAGCCAACGGTGACGAGTGACGTCATCGACGCCTCTCGATCAGGCCCCTGTCGCCGACCTGGTCAGTCGACGATGTTGCGGTCGCCCTCCATCACAAGCCGAACCACAGTTGGCGGGGCTCCCTCCTCACAGGGGACGCTTTCGAGGTCTTCATCTGTCACACCGCGTGCGGCGTAGGATCCACCTGAGCGATAAGGGGCGACCGCCTCCCGCTATGACCTTCAGGTCGTGTTCGCTCAGCGCGCCGGCGCCTAAAGCATCGGACGTGTCATCGAATTCACGCCCGATGCTTTAAGCATTTGTTTCAAAGAATCGTTTCAAGCAAAACCGGTCCCCGCTTTTTACGTCCGATGCTCTAGTCCAGTCAGGGCGCTCCGAACCTGCTTACGCATCAGTTGAACTGCATGCCCTGCTCAGAAAGCGCGGATCTCATGACCTGCCTCAACTGCCGCCGCTGCGACAAAGAACGCGAGCGTTGCCTTTGCGGATCATGCTCGTGGCCTGCTCTGGCCTCAACAGGGGTCCTCTGACTATTCCGGCTCAATCCGTCGAGCCCTACCCCAAACGTCAGTCAAGCTTCATCATTTTCGGATCAGCGTGCGGTCGGCAACCTGGTTTGATCCTGGGGACGGCGGCTCTGCCACAGCTGTCACGCGACGCCCTGTCCGCACAATTGCCACAAATGACCGCTGTTTTTCACGACAGAGACCCGATAAGGGCGGGAACATAGGGGCATTGACCGGCACTGCGTGCCGCTAATGAAAGTGTTTCGATGCAGGCTCTGCACCCGATTGAAGCCCCGACGGCTACGTCTCCTTTCCCAACTCATGCCGTGCTGAACCAGTCTCTCGATTCCGGTGAACTCAACTGGTTGGGAGAACGGCTGCGGATCGCCTATGGGCCAGTCGACGTTTCCCTCCCGCCTCGCTTGTCAGAACTCGTGGAGCGGCTCGCGCGCCTTGAGCAGCGCGAAGCTTAATGTTAAACCATTCCCTCATCACGCTTGCAGGCGCCTGCTTGCGACAGAAAGGAACAGACTCATGGCTGGTAAATCTCGCGCGCGACCTTCGTTCAAGAAGCATACCAAACGCTACAAGGAGGTGATCGCCCCAGCCAAGACACTCGAAGGGATGAAGAATCTCACCAAGAAGAGGCGATACGCCAACCGCCACGGTTAGCCAAGTATGACGCCTTTCAGGTTCCGGAGAGCCTGATCGCATCGCTCGACATGTTCGGCGGCTCGCCGTTGTACCTCAACAGTGTTGCGGCAGGGTGCATCGACCTCTTCCTTGCAGAACGGGCAAATCATCGACGTGACCTCCTCGTTGATGAGTCCGTCAGGCCAACAAAGATGCACGATCAGGGTTCCGGTTAGTCATTTTCCGGTTCTATAGGAACAGGCACTGCTGGTGAACGCAGGGGCGGACGCACTTTGAAGTTGAGCATCCGAGCTTCACGCCGAATGCCATTTCGCCACGGGGCGTCAGGATCCATGGGACGTCAGGATCACTGTCATCAAAAAGCCAAGGTATCTGGCCTTGATTTCGATATGAGCAAAGCTCCAAAGCGCCCGCACCAACGTGACAGCCTCAGACAGCAGGGTGATGTGGCTGGTTCGCACCCCCCCAAATCCTCCACCCGCAAGCCGCGCGTGGCTCCGAAGCGCAATGTAGACACGGTATCGGACCCCGTGAGCGCAGAACTGGGCAGAGGCGCGATGCAAGGCCCAGAGGGCAGTTCTGTCCCAAGCGGAGGATCCAAACGGGGCGATCCTCTCGCCAGAGACGGGAGCATTGTCGCCGAAGGCGACCAGAACGTGTCGGATCAGCAAAGCCCACACAGCGAGGTCGAGGACGAGCAGCCGGTACAGACGGTCGCATTGGCGGATGATGATGGTCCAACAGGCCTCAATCAGGGCATCGCGGGTGGTCTACCTCAACAGACGAGCGAAGGCGCAGAGATTCCAGCTGACGTGAGGCAGGAATCAACTCAGCATCACCTCATTGCCTCTCATCCCGAATCGGACAGTGGTGGAGATGATGAAGGCTCATCCCGCATGGCTGCTGAGCCGACACCGAATCGAGTGAGGAATGCCCCGGGACGGGTGAAGGTCTGGAACCAAGAGAGAATGGCGGGTGGGATTCAGATGAACCATCAGACTGATGAGCGGGCAAACCCCATCTACATCCTTGCTGCCATCACTCTCGGCATCCCGGCTCTTCTGACGGTTCCCTTGATCGGATTGAATCCTGGAGTCCAGGAAGGCACTTTCACCACTGTTCTGGGCTTTGTCCTGCTGTCCGCCTTCGTGACGGCAGTGGTGTTTGAAATCAAGAGGCTCGTTGATCAATCCTCCGACGCTGATCACCACTAGAGCGTTTTTCGGCGAAGTGGATCCGGTTCGCCGTCAACAATGCGGCACAGCCAAGACGAGAGATGATTCCATGCCGGTGGAAACGGCTCTCGAGCATCGGACGTACCCAGAGGGCCGCGTCAGCGACCCGAAGGGCCACGGCAGTGAAAAGTGGACCCGGTTTTCGCTGGCGCGGCCCGCTGGGTCCGCCTCATCCGATGCGCCGGTCAAGAGAGGGAGCCTCGGATGAATCCCAAAAGTGGTGTCCACTTTTCACGTCCGAGGCTCTGGCGCATCGTGCGGACCCGGCGGGCCGCGTCCGATGCTCAATTACTTAAGCGGCGCATCGTTCGGCCGGAAAACCGAGTCCACTTTTCCGCACGATGCGCTAGCCTCCCGATCGTTCAGGGCCGAGCAACGGCAACACCGTTGAATATGACTCAGAACTAGTCAAAGAAGCCGGCATCTTCGTCTTCAAGAAAGCGCTTGGCGGCTTTAGCGTCGATATCGAGACCAAGACCTGGACCGGGTAGCAGATCGACCATCGAATCATTGACTATGCGGCCTGTCGGGAGCCCCAGGATGATCTCGTGCCACAACGGGTCCGATGCTGTAGGATACTCGAAGGCGATGTAGTTGGCCGGCAGGGTGGCGCACACGTTGATCAACGCGCCTAACCCCAGGAGGCCGTTGGCGGTGCCATGGGGCGCCATGAGGATCGAGTGCATGTAGGCGTGCTCGGAGACCCATTTGAGTTCTGCGATGCCGCCGACGTCAGCCGGATCGGGCCCGATAATGCGCACCGCTTGTGTCTCAATGAGTTCCTTGAAGTTGTGCCGCAGATAGATCTGCTCGCCGGTATGGATCGGCGTTGACGTTGACAGGGTCAGTTCGCGATAGGCTTGCGGATTGACCCACGGCACGTAATCGCCCGTGAGCATATCTTCGAGCCAGGCGATGTTGTATTTCTCGACCGCTCGCGCGAACTTGATCGCATCGGGCAACATCCAGCCTGGGCCGCAATCGAGCGCCAAGCTGACTTTGTCGCCCAGCACCTCCTTCATCGCGATAACGCAATCGAGCATGTGATTGAAACCATGCTCACTGATCGCGCCCTGGTCCATTGCACCGTGGTAGCCCGAGCGCGTCTGGCGCACGCCATAATGGAACTCGTCAACCGTATCCTTCATGTTGGAGTGGAAGCTGATGCCCTGCTTCACCATAAAGAACTTTTCGGGGAGCTCTGCCATCCACCTCACATCGGCAGCGTAGTCCTCCGGGCGATCACCCGTCCGCTTCCTGCGCATATTTCCGTTGTAGCAACGAACCTTGTCGCGCACTTTGCCGCCGAGCAACTTGTACGTCGGGACGTTTGCCGCCTTGCCAGCAACGTCCCAGAGTGCATGCTCGATGGCGCTGACGGCCGCACCGTAGGGCTTGAAAGAGCCACGCTGGCGAATCTTCAGCATCACTCGCTCGACGTCGGTCGGATCCTCGCCGATCAATGCTTCGCGAAAATGCATCACCCACGGCTTGATGTAGCCCTTGGTGTGTTCCACTTCGCCAAGTCCGTGGATTCCTTCGTCGGTGGTAATGCGAACGATCGGATGCTTGCCAATAACGGCGCAGCGCAAATCGGTGATCTTCATAGCTGGTGCCTCTTCGTAGGACGGATGATCGGAGTGCGACGGCCGGGTGCGATCCTGATGACCGGCGACAGGCGCCGTTGCGATGCCAGCAGGCGCGCTGGCCTCTCGAATGGCAGTGTCAACTCCAAGTGCGGTCCCAGGAATACTCGTGGTCCCAGTGGTCCGTCGGTTGCCAGATGCCGGCGACACCCGGCTGCAGATGCTGGGTGACGACTTCATCAACGACATCATCGATGCCGAGGCCCGGACTATCGGGGACATTGATGAAGCCATTCTTCACCAGCGGCTTGGGGAGACCCGTCACGATGTCATCCCACCAAGGCACATCGACCGAGTGATACTCAAGCGCCATGAAGTTTTCGGTGGCCACGGCGACATGGGCTGCAGCCATCGCGGCGATAGGACTTTCTGCCATGTGGATCGCCATGGCGACGCCATACTCCTGCGCCATGTCGCCGATCTTCTTGGTTTCCAGAATGCCGCCCGACGTGAGCAGGTCAGGGTGGATAATCGAAATTCCCGCCCTGAGCAGCGGCTCGAAGCTCTCTTTCAGATAGATATCTTCGCCCGTGCAAATCGGAACCGATGTCGCCGCCTGCAACTGCCGATACTGTTCCGTGTATTGCCATGGAATCACGTCCTCCAGCCAGGCCGGAACGTATTTTTCGATGCGTTTGGCGAGCCTGATGCCGTTTTGCAGCGAGATATGTCCAACGTGATCAATGGCGAGCGGGATATCCGGGCCGATGACCTCTCGGACCTCGCAAATGTACTGCTCGAGATAATCGAGGCCTTTGTCCGTAAAGTGGAGACCGGTGAACGGATGACGCACATTCTGCGCATCATAGGCGGCATTACGCCGTCGGCGCTCCTCCGGGGTGTGCGCCCTGCCTTGGGCCGCATGCGAGCGGAAGCCTTCGAGAGTGCCGGCGGGCGCCACTACGGCGCCCGGCAAGTCGGCAATCTGCATCAATCCAAGATCCATCTTGAGGAACGTGAAGCCGAGATCCATACGCTCTTTGAGACGGATGCCGGTCGCCGTGCCACTGGGTTGCTCCGCATCAGTGTCGCAATACATGCGTACCTTATCACGGAACTTTCCGCCCAGCATCTGATAGATCGGCACGCCATAGGCCTTCCCGGCTAGGTCCCACAAGGCGATCTCGACAGCCGAGACGCCGCCGCCCTGCCTCCCGTGTCCACCAAACTGCTTGATGCGCCGGAACAGACGGTCAATGTCGCACGGGTTCTCGCCGAGCAGTCGGCTCTTCAGCATCAGCGCATAGGTCGCGCTGGCGCCGTCGCGCACCTCGCCAAGACCGATGAGACCTTGATTGGTGTATATCTTGACCAGGACGGATGTGAAGGGTGCGCCGACGATCTCCGCGACGCGCATATCGGTGATACGAAGTTCCGACGGCTTGGAGAACGGATTGACTCGATTCAGCGCCTCGTCGGCACCATCCAGGTTTGGCATGACGGCATTCTCCCTGTTCCGGATTTTCGGTCCGCGCGGTTGCCCGCGGCCGGTTCACCGGCGTGTGTTGCTGGATTGCAGGCGTTACGCACTCTCGACCGCTCCGTCGCCTGCGCGCCGGGAGTTTGACAACTCCGGCGCCGGCTCGACGCTCTTTGCGCAGGATGCCTCAGTCGACGATGTTGGCCTCGAGGTACTCGCGGTTCATCTCGATGCCGAGACCCGGTGCGGGGTTGAGCTTGAGGCTGCCGTTGGAATTATCAAGCGGCACGTTGATCAGGGGATCATATTTGGAGAGGTTCCATTCCGACGTTTCGAGCTTGTAGAAATTCGGCACTGTCATCATCACCTGAGCGCCGGCCACGACATTGATCGGCCCGGCGGCGTCGTGAGGCGAGACCGGGATGTAATAAGCCTCGCATAGCGCCGAGATTTTCTTCAGCTCGGTAATACCACCAGTCCAAGTCACGTCGGGCATGATGTAGTCGGCCAGCTTACCCTCGAGAATAGGGACGAAGTCCCACTTCGTATGTCCACGCTCGCCCCAGGAGATTGGCACATTCACCTTCTCGCGCACCTGCTTGAGGGCGTTGATGCTTTCCGGCGGGCAGGGTTCCTCGAACCAGTCGATGTTGCCGGCGTCCTCGAGGGATCGGCAGAGGCGGATTGCCGTTGGCACATCGAAGCGGCCGTGGGCGTCGATCAGAATTTCGATCTGAGGTCCGGCCGCTTCGCGAATGAGTGCTGTCAGCTCGGCGGCCTCGCGCTCGTCGTGGCGCGTCATGCTGCCGTCGAGGTAGCCGTCGCGCTGCTCACGCGCGATGCCGTCCACATGTGGGCCCTGCAGAGGGAACGGATCGAACTTGAGCGCGGTATGTCCCGACTTCACAATTGCCTGGATCTCGGCGACGACGGCTTCCTTGCTCGTGAACTTGCGCTGATCAGGATGGGTGTAGAGCGCAATCTCGTCGCGCACAGGTCCGCCGAGAAGCTCGTATATAGGCTTTCCGAGTGCCTTTCCCCGGATGTCCCAGAGGGCGATGTCGATGGCGCTGAGGCACTCCACCGCAGCGCCGCGACTCCCCATGTAGGTGAAGCTGCGAAAGAGCTTGTGCCAAAGGTGTTCAATATTCGCGGGATCTTGACCAGCCAGTGTCGAGCTGATCTGCCGTAGTATCGCCGCCAGTGCGCGGTTTGCAATCTTTGTTGTCGTGGTGATCTCGCCCCAGCCGGTAATGCCCTCATCCGTACTGACTTCAACGAACAGGAACTCGCCCCAGTAGGAGGCGGCCGACTTGATAAGCCACGGTGTGACGCTGGTGATCTTCATGTGCTCCGCTTTCCTGTGAGGTTGAGAAAAGATTGCGAACGGGGACGCAAACCTACCCTGCCTGGGCTGCCGTCATAGCCCGCATATGCTCGAGGATATGAAGTCCTGACCCTTCGACGTGCCGCGCCACGAGTTCGGCAGCCTGATCGGCGTTGCCTGCCTTGATGTGACTGATCAACTCACGATGGTCGCTGATAATCTGCGCTCTTCGCGCAAGGGTGAAGCCGAACCGGCGGCTGACCGCTCGGAGCACCTCTCGGTGTTTCCACCACAGTTCGGTAGCATGTCGATTGTAGTGCCGCTGGTAGATCAGGGTATGGAATTTCGTGTCGAGATCGCTGTGCAGGATCTGGTCGGCGAAATTATTGGCTTCGATCTGGCTTTGCACCGCTTCGAGTTCCGCGATGTCGGCCTCCGTGGCCATCCCGACGAACCAACGCGTCAGGGACGGCTCGATAAGCACGCCGATCTCGTAGATGTTGCGAATGAAATCCCGGTCGATCGGCCGGACGCGCGCGCCGCGATTTCGCGTGAAGATGACGAAACCTTCGCCGCGCAGGAGTTGCAGCACCTCCCGAACCGGCGTCGTCGAACTGCCGTGACGCTTGGCGAGGTCGGCAACGACGAGACGCTGATTGGCCTTGAGCCGCCCCGACACGATGTCCTCCCGGATCACCTTGTAGAGCAGCGCCGTGGAAGCGGTGGAGGCACCGATCGGATCGATCCCCAGAGGTGGCGCCGCCTGATAGTCGCTCGCCTCCTTCAATTCTACCTCCAATGTCCAGATCATATGTCAGCTGGCCGCGACAATATACGATCTGAACCGATTGACATACAAGTACAGTTCTGTAATCGTTGATCAATCGGAGCATCGAATAAGAAAAAGCTCCGCTTGGGATGGAAGCCACAGTGCCAGTGTGCGCTGGCCTGGAAGAATTGGAGGGACTTGATGTCGACCTTTAACTTCGGCCGCGCCATTCGCGGCGGCATTTCTACGGCTGCCCTCACATCGTTCCTGATGTCGTCGCCCGTGTTGGCCGCGCCCCCCGTCGACCTGAGCAAGTGGTCGCCGGAATATGTGCGTTCGATTGCAGGCACAAAGGAATTTGACACCGCCGCCGACTGCAACAAGGTCACGCCCCTCGACTACAAAGGTCGTCTAACTTTCTGGTACCAAGGTGTGTTCGAAGGCGACCCTGACCTCTTGCGGCAGTACTACAAAGACTTCTTTGTGGCTTTCCGAAAGACCTATCCCAACATAGACCTGCAGGACCAGGCGCTCACCTACAATGACTTGCTCGACAAGTTCCGCACGGCCCTGCTCGGCAACGCCGGGCCGATGATGGTGCGGCTGCAGATCCTGGGCGGCGTCGAATTTGCCTCCAAAGGATATCTCCAGGAACTGAAACCCGAAGACGTCGGCTACGCAACAGAGGATTTCTGGCCCGGGGCCATGAAGTCGAACATGTGGAAGGGCAAGACGTACGGCATCCCGACCAACAACGAGACGATGGCTTTCATCTGGAACGCGGACATCTTCAAGCGGGCCGGTCTGGATCCCGAGCGGCCGCCGGCCACCTGGGACGACGTCGTCAAATATTCCAAGCAGATCCATGACAAGCTCGGGATCGCGGGCTACGGACTCGTCGCCCGCAAGAACGCCGGCAACACGCCCTACCGCTTCTTGCCACAGCTCTGGGGCTACGGCGGCGGCGTGTTCGACGAGACTGCGCAGAGCCCGACCTACGCGAAGGTCCAGATCAACTCCCCGGCGAGCAAGCACGCCCTGCAAGCGTCGTACGACATGTATGTGCGCGACAAGTCAGTACCGGTTTCCGCATTGACAAACCAGCAAGCCGACAACCAGCCGCTTTTCCTGGCGGGTCAGCTCGGCATGATGATTTCGCACCCGTCGGACTACGACGTGATGCTGGATCTTAAGAAAAAAGCTTCCGGGACCGATGTCCAGAAAGCTCAGACCGTTATCGACAACATGCGCTACGGGCTGATCCCGACCGGGCCGGACGGCAAGCGCGCGGTCGTGTTCGGTGGCTCGAATATGCACATTCTGAAGCCGGAATATGTCGATGGGGGCAAAGTGGACCTGCCGGCCGCCAAGGCGCTCGCTTGTTTCTGGACGAGCCCGGAATGGTCGCTGAAAATGGCCTATGCCGGATCAAATCCCGGCAATCTGAATGGCTTCAAGACGAAGTGGATGAAAGAGCGCCTGGACAATATCAAGTTCCTTGACGTCACCACCTCAATGCTGCCTTACGGGGTCCCGTTCCCAACGATTCCCGAGACGCCCGAAATCATGAACATCGTTGTGCCCGATATGCTGCAGAATGCGCTCACGGGCGCGCTGACGGTCGATCAAGCCGCCGACGATGCGGCCAAGAAGATCAAGAACATCATGGACGGCGGAAAGCTCTAGCCAGCTTGACCGGCGGCGATCGCCGCCGGTCTTTTTTCCTCACAGGGGAAGGGCGCCCCAATGACCATGGCGACGGGCCTAGCTGACGCTCCACTGGAGGTAAAAGCGAGGCGTTTCGGCTTCCTTCGACAGGCATGGACCCATCGCTCCGACTATCTCTACGTTCTGCCCGCGATTGTGGTGATGCTGATCGTGATCGCCTATCCGATCTACTACACCGTGGAGCTATCGTTTTTCAACACACCACCGAGTCTCCAGCTGCGCGACAAGGAGTTTGTCGGCATCGACAACTATGCGCTGATCCTGCGTAGCGACGTGTTCTGGCGCGTTACTGCCAACACATTCATCTGGACTCTCTTCTCGACTGTGTTTGCTTTCATTCTGGGGCTGGGAAGCGCGCTCGCTTTGAATCATGAGTTTTTCGGCCGTGGTATCTTGCGCGCTATCCTCATCATCCCATGGGTCATCAGCGCGGTGGCCGCATCCTATATCTGGAAGTGGATTTATCATTCGGATTTCGGCCTGGTCGGCGCCGTACTGGTCGGCCTTGGGCTTGCCGAACGACCGCCTAATCTCATCGACAGCGTGGGCACCGTTCTACCGTCGCTGATCGTCGTGAACGTATGGCGTGAGTTTCCGTTCGCGATGATCATGCTGACGGCCGGCCTGCAGACCGTTCCCGACCAACTGCTTCGGGCCGCGAAAGTTGATGGCGCCAATGCGTGGCAGCGTTTCTGGCATGTCACGTTCCCGCACCTTCAGGGCGTATCCACCGTAACGATCCTGCTGCTCGCAGTGTCGAACTTCAACTCCTTTATCATTCCCTGGATCATGACCGGGGGTGGCCCGTCGAATGCTTCTCATATCTGGATCACCCATATCTACGAGCTTGCCTTCGGACGCCAGCGGTGGGGCATCGCGTCAGCCTATTCGGTGCTCTTGTTCCTCATTCTGATGACACTGGGCTATTTCTATGTGCGCGCTCTGAGTGGCAGCGAGAAAAAGGAGCGCGTTGTTTGATGTCGACGGCCAGCATTGTCAAGACCAGGGCAGGCAAGCGGATCGACGCCTGGCGCTGGGGTGGACGGATCTTCCTTGTGATGATGCTGCTCTACACAGCGGTGCCGATGGCATGGATGTTGTTGACGTCGATCAAGTCCGGTTTCGCGGCCATGCAGCTCCCGCCCCAGTGGTTTCCCAACGAACCCACGCTCGCCAGCTACGAGAAGCTGCTCGATCCAACCAACAGCGTCGGACAGGACTTTCTGCGCTTCTTCTGGAACAGTCTTTTTGTTTCGACCACGACGACGATGCTCGCGGTCGCCGTTGCCGTGCCTGCGGCCTACGCTTTCTCAAGGTTCGACTTCCCAGGGCGTAAGTTCCTCTTCTTCGCGGTGCTGCTGCGCAACATGTTCCCCGCGGTGATCTTTCTCGTGCCGCTCTTCATCCTGATGCGGCTGCTCGGCCTTGTGAACACGCACGGCTCCCTGATTCTAACCTATCTCACGTTCGGCCTACCGCTCGCGATCTGGCTGCTTAAAGGCTTCTACGACAATATTCCCTATCAGCTTGAGCAGGCTGCGCGTATCGACGGCGCCACTCGATTCCAAGCGTTCTTTCTGATCGTCATGCCTCTCTCAGCGCCGGGAATTATCGCCACGGCCATCTATTCCTTCATTGGCGCTTGGAACGAGTACATCTTCGCCTACACGTTCCTCAACAAGAACGAGCAGTTGACGCTGCCGGTCGGCATTCAACGCTTCTTCTCCGAGAACACGACAGACTTCCCAGGCCTCATGGCGGCCAGTTTTATCATGAGCCTGCCGGTCGTCGTGCTCTTCCTCCTGCTGCAACGCTACTTTGTCCGGGCTCTCACTGAAGGTGCCGTCAAACATTAGGGGAACGCTTTCATGGCCCATGTGGTCTTGGAGAATCTGGTTAAGACCTATGGCGCCTTCACGGCCGTCAACAACGTCTCACTCAAGGTCGAAGACGGTGAGTTCGTTGCGCTGGTCGGTCCGTCAGGATGCGGCAAGACAACCACGCTCAACTTGGTCGCCGGGTTGATTCCGGTCACGTCTGGCGAGATCGCGATCGGGGACCACGTGGTCAACGATATGGACCCGAAAGATCGCAACATTGCGATGGTGTTCCAGAACTACGCGCTCTATCCGCAAAAATCGGTCTACAAGAACTTGGCGTTTCCGCTGCAAATGCGCAAGCTCCCTCGCGACGAGATTGATCGGAAGGTCAGGGAAGCCGCACGCGTGCTCGACATGACGCACTTGCTTGAGCGGAAGCCGCGTGAGCTATCCGGTGGACAACAGCAGCGGGTGGCCCTTGGCCGGGCACTGGTGCGCGATCCGGCGGTCTTCCTTATGGATGAGCCGCTCTCCAATCTCGACGCCAAGCTGCGCGTTCAGATGCGCTCCGAGATCAAGCGCTTTCACCAGGATCTCAAGGCAACGATCATTTACGTGACGCACGATCAACTCGAAGCCGTCACCATGGCCGATAAGATGGCCGTGATGAATGGTGGTTTCCTGCAGCAGTACGATTCGCCGGCCCAGGTCTTCGCCCATCCGGTCAACATGTTCGTGGCCAGCTTCATCGGCAGCCCGGCGATGAGCCTTATCCCGCTTGAGGCATCGACGGTCGATGGACAAACGGTGTTGACCGGCGCGGAAGGCTGGACCATGGCGCTCTCGCCGCTCAACGCCCGGAAGGTGCAGCGCTCGACCACCCGGAAGATCGTGCTGGGAGCACGCCACTCCACGATCAAGCTGGCCAAGAGCGCGTCCCCGAACGCGATCCCCGCTAAGGCCTACACGGTGGAACCAACCGGGGATGTGACTTTCGTGCAGGCGTTACTGTCGGGGGCCGTCGTCAACATAAGCGTGCCACCCAACGTCGCCATCGCACCGGACGAACAGATCTGGCTCGAGTTCGACCAGGAGCGCATCCACCTTTTCGATGGCGCGACCGAACTGGCCTTGAAGGCCGATTGAGGCAAGTCAGTCCGATGTGACCTGGGGCACAGATGACTTCAAAGCTCAAGATCGTGGCAATCATTCCCTACCCATTCCGGGTCGGGATCCGGAACCAGATGCTCGTGAAGGTCGAAACTGATCAGGGTGTCTTCGGCTGCGGTGAAAGCCCCCGAGGCGTGCTCGATGTCCTGGAGAAGCCGATCCGGGACGAGACGCCCGAGGCCTGTGAAACACTGGGGACCATTACGGACGTTCCTTTTTCCATCGGCGAAGCGTTTTCCAGGAAGTGGCAGTTTCTGCCCGATATCGAGCGCGGCATCCACCAGTTTGACCGGAACGACGTTTGCAACGTTGGTGGGCTCACCAGGGCGACGAAGGTGGCAGGCTGGAGCGAAGCGCCCAATGTCGCTTCGATGCCGCACAATCCGCTTGGTCCTGTCTGCACAGCCGCCTTGGTGCATATCGCCGCAGCGGTGCCTAACTTCGCCTGGCTCGAAACGAGAGCCCCTGAGACGAAGCTGGGATTTGACAATTCAGACTTCTTCCCGGTCCAGTCGCGCCTTGATGGTGCCGAGTATCCAGTCAGCGCCCTTATCGGATTTGGCGTGGACGTCAACGAAACTGTGGTTCGGGCGCAGAGCCTGCGTTTTTGGGAAGCGCCGCATCTCAGACGCCGCGACGGATCTGTCACTCACTTGTAACCCATTCGACCGAGGGGACAATGACACAAACATCGGACATCTCAAGGCCTGCCAAAGAACTGATCGAGGGGCTCAAGGAAATCGGTGCCGCGACCGTCGCCGGCACGCTTGGACACATGGGGTTTCGCAATCCCCACATGGTGGGTCCGGTTGCGCAGAACCCTGGCAAGTCGATCGTCGGTCCGGCTTTGACTCTTCAGTTCTTGCCCCAGCGCCCCGACCTCTTTTCCGAGGGTGAGTATGCCGATCCAGAGACGCAGCTGCACCGGCACGTGCTGTACCACGTACAGGAAGGTGATGTTGTCGTAGTGGACGCGCGCGCCGACATGAGTTCGGGGGTTTTCGGCGACATGATGAGCACCTATTTCAAGGGCAGAGGCGGGGCAGGGATTATCATTGATGGGTGCATGCGCGACCGGCCCAATGTCGCGCAACTGGACCTTCCGCTCTGGTTGCGCGGTTGGACACCCAACTACCATGTCCAGACAAGCATCTATCCCAACGCCGTGAATGTTCCCATTGCATGTGGCGGCGTGACAGTGATGCCCGGCGATATTATCGTGGCCGATGATGACGGGGCTGTAGTGGTGCCCGTTACCATGGCAAAGGCGGTGATAGAAGAGGCACAGAAGCATCATGAGTGGGAAGTATTCTCACGAATGAAGCTGTTGGAGGGGGCGCCGTTGCAGCGGTACTACCCGTTGCACCCGGATGCTGACGAAGAGTACCAAGCTTGGCGAGCCTCTCATCCCAAGTAACTTACGCGAACCTCGCTGGCGATCAGTGATGCCTGCAGAAGAGGCCAGGCTAGTAACAGATTGGAAAGCTGCAACCGCTTCGGGGCGCTCCGCTTGGAAGGACAGGGTGGGCCTCGACGACAGCGCCGCTCGAATGGGGGGCGTCAAGCGGGCTCGGCCAGGGCGGAAGTTCGGCGGGCCCACCCTCCGGCGTAACGGGGAAACCGATGAAGATCACCGACGTCAAGACGGCAGTTGTTGCCTATCACGGTCAGGCGACGCTGATTCGGATCGATACTGACATGGGCATTTCGGGATATGGCGAGGCCAACCCCGATGCCGGCGCTGCGGCGATCGTGGGTCTGATCTCCGAGTTGACGCCGGAACTGGTCGGAGAGGATCCTCGCAACGTCGAATCGTGCTGGGAGAAGATCCGGCGCAAGCACGTTTTCTCCGGAGCACAATCGGGCATCTTTCTGATCGCGCTCAGCGGCATCGAGATGGCACTTTGGGATCTCGCAGCCAGGGCGGCGGATCAACCGTTGTACCGCATGTTCGGCGGCAAGTTCCGTGACCGCATCCGCCTCTACGCCGATTGCGGAGACGGAGACGACCCTTCAGGATCCCCGGAGGGTTGCGCCGTGAGGGCGAGGCGTATGGTTTCGGAGGGTTTCACGGCCCTCAAGTTCGATATCGACAATCTGGAGCACCAGGCGAAGTTCGACACGGCCAATCACACGATTAACGGCGCAGAACTGCGCTCGATGATCGAGCGGGTGACTGCAGTTCGCGACGCAATCGGGCCGGATATCGATTTATGCATCGACCTTCACGCACGGTACGATGTGCCGAGCGCCTGCCGCATTGCCAGCGAGATGGAGCGCTTCAGTTTGCTTTGGCTGGAAGAACCGATCCCGGCAGAGAATGTCGAAGCGCTGAAGCAGATACGTATGCGCAGCAAGACACCGATCTGCGTCGGTGAGAACCTCTATCTGCGCTGGGGGTTTCGCGAACTCCTTCAGGGGCAGTGCGCCGACGTGGTGATGCCGGACGTTCCCAAGTGTGGAGGGCTCTCGGAGAGCCGGAAAATCGCGCATCTCGCGGAGATCTACTACCTTCCTTTCGCTCCGCATCTCGTATCCACTCCGCTTGGCACTATGGCCACCTGCCATGTCTGCGGTTCGGTGCCGAACTTCCTCGTTCTCGAGTGGCACGCCCTTGAGGAGCGCGAGGTGTGGGACAGCTATGTCCATGTCCCACACGGTGGAAAGTCGATTGTCCATGACGGGCACATCGCCTTGCCCGATGCGCCGGGTATCGGCGTCGAATTGAACCTCGAAGGCGTCCGCAACAACGCCGTCGCAGGCTATGGCGTTTTTGATTAAGGCTTCATGCGTCGCCGCCCGCAGCTCCAAAGTCCCAGAGGTCGCCTATGGGAGACACCGTTGCCGTAACTTGACAATGGCATAATGGACCCGATTTAACCGGCCGCTCAGGCGGCAACACCGAAGAGCTGATTGACGAGACGAATTTCGCTTGTCGCTCCACGTTCCCGCTGGATGCAGTGGCCGCAGCTGATCATGCGCATGCCTTCGAAACCCATCACAGTTGCGGCGGCGGTTTCCATGCTCTGGAAGCCGCGCGTCGGACGGATCACGCGCTTGAGCGCGCCATGATCCGCTTCAAGGATGTTTTCGAGAATTTCGTGGCGCGGTGTCCCACATCGTCCGGCATCAGCCCTTCGTTGTGCAGGCGCAGGATGGCCTTGGGATACGATGCCAGTTTGTCGTTCGTGATGGATGAGGGAGGACAGTCGCTCACCGCCCGCATGGTTTTGCGCAGGAAGCGATACGCTGGACCATTATCACGCCGGCCGGACAGCATGGAGGCAATCAGCCGAGCATGCTTGTCGACCGCTCGGAACAAGTACCGCCAGCGTCCGCCCACTCGTATATAGGTCTCATCCACCCGCCATGAGCCTGAACGATGTCCCTGGTATGGTCGCACCCGCTTCTCGATCTCCGGGGCATAGCGCCGGACCCGACGAAAGATGGTGCTTGGACTGACGCTGACACCGCGCTCAGACAGCATTTCAGCCGGATCGCGACAGCTGATCCCGTATTTGCAGTACGAGCGTACGCACAGCAAGATGATCTCAACCGGCAAGCGACGGCGCTTGAACAGAGACACGGGAGCGGGTCCCTGATGAACCGCTCCTCGCTATACGGCCGAGGTTGATGCAACAGTGCCGGCTGGCCTATCACATCCTCGGCTCCTGGGCCGATGCCGAGGATGCCGTTCAGGACCCTTTCCTGAAGTGGCAGGGGACCGACCGGAGCCCGGTCGAGAACCCGGCATCCTGGCTGACAACCGCCTGCACCCGGCGCTGCATCGATATGCTACGAGCTCCCAACAGGGCGGCAGCAATGTTCTGCATCGAAGATAGTGGGATTAAATACCGCGCTCCAGGCACCGGGACAAGTCGCGTGAGCTTCTTATGCCCGCGGAGCCATCCCGCAGGCAACCGAGTGCGGCGAGGACCGCTTGTTTGAACGCATCAAGAACCCGCCAGATCGCGACGGGATTCCCCGAGATGAATCGTCGAAAGAGAGGGGTCCGGTAGTGGCACTGGGCTGACCTTAGCCTTATGACGCAAAGTTATTAATTAACCTTGGCGCTCGCCCGGGTTGAGTTGGCCGATGCGGCTGGCACCAGCACGGTCCAATTCGACCGGATCCTGCAAGACCTGCAGGCGGACGGCCTGATCCAAACCGCAAACGTGCCGGTGCACATCTCAAGCGATCAGATGTTGCGGGCGGCAGGAGACGTCGACCCGCTTCACGGTCACATGGGGCCGGATGATGAGCACAACCTTGACCGCTCCATCCGTGCGGGAGGTGACGGAGCTGCCGCCTAGAGCTGTTTCCACTGGTGTGGAATCACCTCTCTTCTTGGCTGTGCCGCATTTTTTAACAGCGAACCGGATCCACTTCGCCGAAAAATGCTCTAAGGGCCTGAGACTGCCATCCCGGCCCGCTCAGCACCTCTTCAAGGCCGCGCTTGCTGGATCAAGCACGCTCGCCAAACGTTAGTATCTCATAGTTGAATGATGTTTTTGGATAGATTGATGAGTATGCAAGATCTGGAAATTCATGCAAAAATCAGAGATGCTGAGGCGGAAATAGACCGTATTGAGAGACTGGTGACGACTGCTATCTGCGTGACGGTGCCCATCGCCATAATCACCTACTCGGCCATTCTTTGAGCGCAGGTCCCGAGATATTTTATCGCTTCCCCTGGAATAACCCGCCTGCCACTTCCGTTCAGCCCTCATGAGCGCGTGCATCTCAGGCAGGAACGTCTCATGGTTCGTTTTCAAGGCGTAGAGGATTCCCAAGGTGTTCATTCATGCACATCAGGCGTGGAGGCAAAACCGTCATTCAAGCGTGCCTCGATTCCGTTCGTCGCGTCCCTGGGCTCTTCGATTGGAACACGTCTCTTGCCGGCCAGCATCGGGCAAGTGATCGGAGCCTCGGCATGATGCCGACACATGCAGATGACGGTGGCGTATCCCCGATGCGGCGTAAGGCGTCCGTGGGATTGTGGGCCGGGATGATGGTGTGCTGGAGCAGCCGAGCTTGACCGCGAATACTCCTGCCGAGACTCGTCCTTCGCGGGATCTGGCCGTGATCCAGGCGTTTCTCTACAACGCCGACGGACACGACAAGGAGGTCGAACTCGACCAGCAATGCCTTGTCGGCCTCGACGAGCGGACGCTCCTGTGGGTGGACGTCAATGGCCGCGACCGCAACGAGGTGGAGCATCTGACCCGCC
>NZ_JAMXFI010000159.1:0-19135 GCF_025460875.1 Microvirga yunnanensis | reverse complement strand
GGAGCGAGCGGGCCCTGGCGGCCCTGCGCGAATTGGCCGAGCCCTTCGCACGGGTGATCCGCGGCGGGACCGAGCGACGCCTCCCGGCCCGGGAGGTCGTCCCCGGCGATCTCATCCTTGTCGGCGAGGGTGAACGCCTGCCGGCCGACGGCATTCTGATCGATGGCGATGCGCTGACGGTCGACGAGTCCGCCCTCACAGGCGAGTCGGTCCCGGTGTCCAAACGTCCGGCGGCCGATGTGACTGATGCCGGCGATCCCGAGCCGGGCGGGGACGACACGCCGTTCCTGTTCGCCGGGACCCTGAACGTGCGCGGGCAGGGTGCTGTCCACGTCCTCCGCACGGGCCCGACGACCCGGCTGGGGCGCATCGGCGCCTCGCTCGCTGCCATCGGGGACGAGCCGACGCTGCTCCAGAAGACGACCGGCAGGCTCATCGCCAGACTCGGGATCCTCGCGCTTGGGTTCTGTGCCGTCGTCGCGGCGACCTATGGCATGCTGCGGGGCGACTGGGTCGGCGGCACCTTGTCCGGCATCACGCTGGCCATTGCGCTGCTGCCGGAAGAGTTCCCGATGGTGCTGGCGATCTTCATGGCGCTCGGGGCCTTCCGCCTTGCTCGGCACAAGGTATTGGTGCGCCGCGCCGCCGTGATCGAGACGCTCGGTGCGGCCACTGTCCTGTGCGTCGACAAGACCGGCACGCTCACCGAAAACCGGATGGTGCTCACTACGGCCTGGTGGGACGGCAAGGTTCAGGATCTCGGGGACGGCAGCAGGCTATCCGGCGGCGCCGTTGACCCGCTCAGGAAGGCCGTGCTTGCGTCCGCCGTCCGCCCGGTCGATCCCATGGACAAGGCGGTCCATGAATTGGCTGCGCAACTCTCGCCAGAACCGGATGGAGCCGGGGGGCCGCTGCGTACCTACCCGCTCCGTCCCGAACTTCTAGCCTTCATCCAGGTCTGGCCCGACTCAAGGGGCGGTGTCGTGTATGCGGCGAAAGGGGCTCCGGAGGCTGTTTTCCGGCTCTGCCGCATGAACGATGAGGAGCGAGCAAGCTTGGACAGAGTGGTCGCCGGCTTGGCGAGCCGTGGACTGCGGGTGCTGGGAGTGGCATCCGTCCTGGTCGACCAGGATCACGCTAAGGCTCCCGAGGACCTGGCGTTTAGGTTCGATGGCCTGATCGGCTTCGCGGATCCGGTCCGGCCCGATGTCCCGCAATCCGTTGCCGAGGCGAAGCGGGCCGGGATCACCGTTGCGATGATCACGGGCGATTATCCGGCCACGGCCCTGGAGATCGCCCGCCAGGCGGGTATCGACACGAGTGCCGGAGTGCTCTCGGGCAGGGAGATCGCCGAGCTCGATCGGGACGGACTGCATGAGCGGGTCCGGCGGATCCGGGTCTTTGCCCGCGTCATGCCGGAGCAGAAGCTTGCCCTCGTCGAGGCCCTGAAGGCTAATGGCGAGGTCGTCGCCATGACCGGGGATGGCGTCAACGACGCGCCGGCGCTGGAAGCCGCCCACATCGGCATCGCCATGGGACAACGGGGCACGGACGTGGCACGGGAAGCGGCGGACCTGATCCTCCTCGACGACCGCTTCGTGTCGATCATCGGCGGCGTGCGGCTTGGACGGCGTATCTTCGCGAACCTGCGCAAGGCGCTGACCTACGTCACCGCCATCCACGTGCCCATTGCGGGGCTGGCCCTGCTGCCGTTGCTCATGGGCCTGCCGCCGATCCTGTACCCGATGCACGTGATCCTCCTGGAACTCGTGATCGATCCGGTGTGCTCTCTCGTCTTCGAAGGCGAACCGAGCGAACGGCATGCGATGGAGAAGCCGCCGCGTCCCGCCAGCGAGCCGCTCTTCGGCACCTCCCAGATCGTGCTCGGGTTCATCCAGGGGGCAGCCGTCCTCGGGGCCGTCCTCGGGCTCTACGTGTGGGCGCTGAATGCCGACGTCCCCGAGATGCAAGCGCGGGCTGTGGCCTTTGTCGCCCTGGTCCTCGGAAACCTCGTCCTCGCCTTCGCCGACGCGGCTGAGCCGGGAACCTCCTTCTTCGACCGGAGGCGTCTCGCCTTCTGGGGGATCGGAGCCGGAGCCGCCGTCATCGTCACCACGGCCATTTACGTTCCGCCGTTGGCCGCCATCCTCCGGGTTTCCCCGCCGAGCCTGTCATGGCTGGCGACAACCCTGGCCATTGCTGTGCTGGCCGGCGGCTGGTTCGGGCTGGCCAAGCGGCTCCGGGCGGCGTGGATGCCACGCAACGGGCTATGGACATCGGCATGACGCGCATCGCCATCCGGAAGGCCACTCCTGAAATTCCGTCCATGCTGCACCAGCCTGCGATGCCGAGCGCACTGGGCCTGCGCAATCTTCACCGCTTCGTCCGTCCCATCCTCGTGGCCGTACCCCTGCTCGGGCTGCTTCTGGGATGGGCGGCGTACCTTGCCGGGGCCGGACAGTGGTCCGGATCGATCTGGGCAGCGGCCACGATCCCCGTCCTGGGGGCGCTTCTCGTCGAGATCGTTGCAAGCCTGCGCCGTGGGGATGTCGGGCTCGACATCGTGGCGGCCCTGTCCATGACCGGAGCGCTCCTGTTCGGGGAGCATCTGGCCGCCGTCGTGGTGGCGCTGATGTATGCGGGCGGGCAGTATCTCGAGAGCTTCGCCGAGCGCCGCGCCGAACGCGAGATGACGGCGCTGCTCGGGCGCGTTCCGCGCACGGCCGTCCGCTATCGGGATGGACGGCTCGAGGAGGTCGGCCTCGGGACGATCGCACCCGACGACCGCCTGCTCATTCGCCAGGGCGACGTGGTGCCGGTGGACGGCACCGTGGCGCAGGGAACGGCGGTTCTCGACCAGGCCGCTCTCACGGGAGAGGCGCTGCCCGTGCGCAAGGAGCACGGTGAGCCGGTGATGAGCGGCGTGACGAATGCCGGCGATGCCTTCGACCTGACCGCCACCCATCGCGCCGCCGAGAGCACCTATGCCGGCATCATTCGCCTGATCGAGGCGGCCCAGGCGTCGAAGGCACCGATGGCGCGCCTTGCGGATCGCTTCGCCATCGCCTTCCTGGCTCTCACCGTTGCGCTGGCCGGCGGAGCATGGCTCTGGAGCGGAGACCCGATCCGGGCGCTGGCCGTCCTCGTCGTGGCCACGCCGTGCCCGCTGATCCTGGCCGTGCCCGTCGCCATCGTCTCCGGCGTGTCGCGGGCCGCCAAGGCCGGCGTTCTCGTGAAGGGAGGCAAGGCGCTGGAGGCGCTTGCGCGGGTACGGGTGTTGGTGATCGACAAGACGGGCACGCTGACCCACGGCGAAGCCCGATTGACGGCGATCCAGCCGATGACCGGGTTCGCGAGCGAAAGACTGCTCCAGCTCGCTGCGTCGCTCGATCAGGCCTCGAAGCACGTGATTGCCCGGGCGCTTGTCCGAGAGGCGCAGTCAAGGGACCTGCCGTTGCCGCTGCCCGCCAACATCGTCGAGGTTCCTGGCGAAGGATTGGAGGGTAGCGTCGATGGTCTCGATCTCGTCGTCGGAGGGGTTCGGTATGTCTCGCAGCAGGCACCCGGCACTCGGGAAACCCTGGCCGGGAGCCAGTATCCTGTCGGATCGGTTGTGGTTGCGGTGGCAGTCGATGGCCAGCTCGCCGGACTCCTGGTTCTGGCGGACCACCTGCGCACGGAAGCGGCCCAGGTGATCGAAAGGCTCCGCCGGTTGGGAATGGACCGGATCGTCCTGGCCTCCGGAGACCGCCATGACGTCGCGGAAGCCGTCACGGTCGGACTGCATCTCGACGCGGTTCATACCGACCTCACGCCGGATCGGAAGATCGACATCGTGCAGGATGAGAAGCGGCACGGACCCGTCATGATGATCGGCGACGGCGTCAACGACGCTCCGGCGCTGGCGGCCGCCGATCTCGGCGTTGCCATGGGCGCCAAGGGTGCCGCGGCCAGCGCCGAGGCCGCGGACGTCGTCGTCCTCGTCGACCGTCTCGACAAGATCCCGGCGGCGATCCACGCGGCGCGACGCTCGCGCAGCATCGCGCTCCAGAGCGTCTATGCCGGGATCGGCCTCTCCGTCGTCGGAATGATTGTTGCCGCCTTCGGCTATCTGACGCCCGTTCAGGGGGCTCTCATCCAGGAGGCCATCGATGTCGCCGTGATCCTCAATGCGCTGCGGGCCTTGTGGGGACCGGAGCCATCCTGATCCGGAGCCGTGACGCTCTTCCGGCTCGACGGGGGTGTGCCAAGGTGCGATCCTCACCGCCCGACGCTTCCTCGTAACCCAGGAGGTTTCCTTGTCGCTTCGTCTTCACTTCCACGGCGCCGCCCGAACCGTGACGGGTTCCTGCTTCATGCTCGAGACGGATGCGGCCCGCGTCCTGGTCGATTGCGGCATGTTCCAGGGATCGAAGGAGGAGAGGGAGCTCAACTACGAGCACTTCCCGTTCCGCGCCGCAGGGATCGATGCCCTCTGCCTCACCCATGCCCACATCGACCACAGCGGTCTCGTGCCGAAGCTGGTGAAGGCCGGCTTCGATGGACCGATCTACGCAACGGCCGGAACGATCGACCTCGCATCCATCATGCTGCCGGACTCCGGCTACATCCAGGAAATGGAGGTCGATCAGCTCAACCGCCGCAACAGTCGACGCGGGCGGGAGACGGTCTCTCCCATCTACACGGAAGAGGACGCCATCGCGTCCCTGACGCAGTTCCGGCGCGTGGCTTACGGCCAATGGCAGGATGTCGCCCCCGGCTTCCGCGCCCGCTACTGGAATGCCGGCCATCTTCTAGGGTCGGCGTCCATCGAGATGGAGGTGACACCAAGCGGTGACGGGAAGCCGACACGCCTCCTGTTCTCGGGCGATATCGGACCCGACCACAAGCTCCTGCAACCGGACCCCGACGGTCCACGCGATCTCGATTACGTCCTCCTTGAGTCCACCTATGGCGATACGGATCGCGCGGGCACCACGATCGAGCGGCGCCGTCGGATGCTGCGCGACGAGGTCCGCGCGGCCATGCATCCGAGCGGGGCGCTGCTCATTCCATCGTTCGCGGTCGAGAGGACGCAGGAACTTCTGGTCGACCTCATGGAATTGATGGAGGCGGATGAACTGCCCGACATTCCGATCTTCATCGATTCCCCGCTGGCCTCGAAGGCAACCGCCATCTTCAAGCGGCATGCTGGGGAACTCCGGAACGGTGCCGACCTGGTCCAGGCGCTCGAGTCCCGATGGGTACGCTTCACGGAGAGTGTGGAGCAGAGCAAGGCCATCGACCGCATTCACAGCTTCCACATCATCATTGCGGCCAGCGGCATGTGCGAGGCGGGCCGCATCCGGCATCACCTGAAGGCGTGGCTCTGGCGCGACGAGGCCACCGTTCTCTTCGTCGGCTTCCAGGCGCAGGGCACGCTCGGGCGGATCCTTCAGGACGGCGCCTCGAAGGTGCGGATCCATGGCGAGGAGGTGAAGGTCCGGGCTCGCATGCGGACGCTCGACCTCTACTCGGGGCACGCCGACGGGCCGGAGCTGAAGGCCTGGCTGACCGACCGTCTTCCGGTCCGGCGCGGGGTCTTCCTCGTGCACGGTGAGGATGCGCCCCTCAAGGCTTTGCAATCGTCCCTTGCCGATCTCGATCACGTGCCCGGCGCGATCATCCCGGACATCGATGATGTCTATGATCTGGCGACAGAGCGGGCGGTCCGGATCGAGCGGCACGAGGAGCGCCTGCCGAGCGCGAGCGCCGGCCATCGCGACTGGCACAACGACTATGCGGCGATGCTTCTCGATATCAACGACGCCGTCGAGGCGGCAGCCGGCAGGAACGCGAAGGGAGTCATCATTCGGCGCATCAGGGATGCCCTGAGGGACAAAACCCAGGAATAGCCTCGGATCGGCTTCATGAACTTGATCAGGATCAAGGTGCCAGAGCGATTTCCCCTCTAAGCTCTGCCACAATGGCATGTCCTGTTTGAGACGCGGCGGTTTTCGGGAGGTACCCATGCTCCATCACGTCACGCTCCATCTGGCCCGCAGCAAGCAGTTCCCGGAGGGTAGCCCGCGGCACGGCTATGTGATCACCGCGCCGCTCGACGGGCAGGGCCATCTGGATTGGGAGGAATGGTTGGAGAGGCGGGCTCACTGCCTGGTCCGCCGCTTCTGGGCCGCCGAGGCTGAGCGGCAGGGTGTCCTCGTCCATCGGCCGGGCGGGTCCGGCGGAGCGACCTGGATGATCGACTACAACCAAGGGCGCCTCGGCGACGAGGAAGCAGGCTATCACCTGCATCAGCATCGTTTTGCCGAGGGCGAGTACGTAACCATCGCGGACGATGATGGGAAGCCCCATACGTTCCACGTGGTCTCCGTAATCCCCGCGGAACCGGGCAGGACAGGGGAGCATCGATGATGAGGCGGGTCACTCTTCTCTGCCTTGCCCTGGCATGCGCCTCGTCGGCGGCCATGGCTCAATCGGGTCGGACGCAGCGCGGCTTCACGTTCGCGCAGACGAACTGCTCCCAATGCCATGCCATCGGTCGCTTCGGGGACAGTCCCATTCCGGAGGCGCCACCCTTCCGGACCCTGCACACACGCTATCCGATTGAGGACCTCGCCGAGGCCTTTGCGGAGGGCATCACGACGGGCCACCCGTCCATGCCCCAGTTCGAGCTTGATCCCGCCCAGATCAACGACCTGCTCGCTTACCTCAACTCCATCCAAGGCTGAGCCGATCCTCCTACCGCACGACGATGACCGGGATGTTCGAATGGGAGAGCACCTTCGTCGTCTGGCTCCCGAGAAGGAGAGCCGAGACCCCGCCACGACCGTGCGAAGCCATGACGATCAGGTTGCAGACATAGTCCTCCGCCACGCGGATGATCGTCCGATAGGGGGCATCGTCCTCCATTTGAAGCGTTGTGGCCTCGACACCGATATCGCGGGCGATCGCGGAGGCATCCGACAGGGTGCGCTCAGCCTGCTTTTGCATAGGATCGCGGAATGAGGACAGTGTTTCCTCCAATTGGTCGGACCCGAGCGCGAACAGGTGAAAACGCTTGGTGACGGTCAGGATCAGGACCTCGGCGCCCAAAGACTTCGCGAGCTTGCATCCGTGTTCGACAGCAATGGCCGCCAGGGTCGAGCCATCGGTGGCAATCAGGATTCTCCTGTACATGCAGCCCTCCCTAGAATGGAGATGCCTCCGGATACCGTGTCCGCCGGGATCAATAAGAAAGGAACAGGGGCACCGGGCAGTCCTTCAGCAGTGACTGGGTCGTGCCGCCGAGCATCATCTCGCGCAGGCGTGAATGGACGTAGGCACCCATGACGATCATGTCGGCCCGCGTCAGGTGGGCATGGTTACGCAGGGTCCCGGCCACATCCCCCTTCAGGGCCGGCAGGGCCAGGACATTCACCGCGATGCCATGGCGGGTGAGATGCGGCGCGATCTCGGCGCCGGGCACCGTATGCGCCAGATCCTTTTCGCCCGTGACGCTGACCAGTTCGACCTGATTGGCAGCGCGCAGGAAGGGCAGGGCGTCGTTGAGGGCACGCGCCGCCTTGGCGCTGCCGTCCCAGGCCACGATAATCCGGTCTTCCCTAAAGGTCTCCCGCCCTTGGGGCACGACGATGAGAGGCCGGCCGCTGTCCGTGAGCACGGCCTCGATCAGCCCCCGATCGACGGCAAGTGCAATGGGTTCGGAATCCAGGACCGTGAGGTCATGGGAGCGGGCGAGGGAGGTGAAGCTCCTGACGAGGAACGGATAGGCGAGATGCGGCGCCTGCGTGGTGCAGGCCAGGCCCGATGCCGCCGCGGCACGCTGGGACTCGTCGGCGACCGTGCGGGCAAGAACATCCAGCCGGCGGTTCTCGGTGGCCACGAGCCCTTCGGCGAAGGCACTGATGAAGGCATGCGTCACGGTCAGTTTGAGCGAGGCCGCCTGGACCGTGACATGGGCGTCAGCCTGGCGGGCCAGCGACAGTCCGTAGGGCAGGGCGGCCGAGCGTTCCTCGGCATCCCCTTCCTCGGTAATCCCGATCAGGATGCTGCGAATGTTCTGGAGCATGGGTTCCTCCCTCTGAACGTGTGGTCCGGTTGCCGGGCACGCTGACTTCTGTTTCCGTCCTGCATCAGGGGACCAGGACCGCGGCCCCCTGGAGCCGTCCCGACCGCAGGTCGTCCAAGGCCTCGTTGGCGGCCTCGAGCGGATAGCGCACCGTCTGTGTTCTGATCCCGACCTTGGGAACGATCGCCAGGAAGTCCAAGGCGTCCTGACGGGTCAGGTTGGCGACGGATACGACCTGACGCTCCTCCCAGAGCAACCGATAGGGAAAGCTTGGGATGTCGCTCATGTGGATGCCACCGCAGACGACACGGCCGCCCTTCCGCACGGCACTGAGCGCCAAGGGCACAAGCTCGCCCACGGGCGCGAAGATGATCGCGGCGTCGAGGCGCTCGGGCGGCTGCTGATCGGAACCGCCGGCCGAGACGGCGCCGAGCGAGCGGGCGAAATCCTGGGCGGCGACATCGCCCGGGCGCGTAAAGGCGAAGACTCGCCGACCCTGCCACGTGCAGACCTGCGTGATGATATGGGCCGCCGCCCCGAAGCCGTAGATGCCGATCCTTTCGCCGGGGCCTGCGGCCACCAGCGAACGCCAGCCGATCAATCCGGCACACAGGAGCGGAGCCAGGGCGACGGGGTCATCGTGCTCCGGCAAGCTGAAGGCATAGGCAACATCGGCGATCACATGCGATGCAAAGCCGCCGTCTCGCGTGTAGCCCGTGAACAGCGGCTCGTCGCAGAGGTTCTCATGGCCCGAGACGCAGTAGGGACAATGGCCGCAGGTGTGGCCGAGCCAGGGAACACCCACGCGCTCACCCGGCTTGCGATCGCCGACTCCGGATCCGAGCGCCTCCACGCGACCGACGATCTCATGGCCGGGGATAAGGGGAAGCCTGGGATGCGGCAGGTCGCCGTCGACCACATGGAGGTCGGTGCGGCACACCGCGCAGGCTTCCACCGCCACGCGGATCTCCCCTGCCGCAGGCGACGGCAGCGGACGCTCCTCCATCATCAGGGATGTGCGCACCGTGTGAAGGACCATGGCTCTCATGGCATAGCCTCAATGAAACGCAGCTCCCATCCGCTTCCTGAGGGACTCGACTTCCCGAAGGTATGGTGCGCGCCGCAGACGATGGCTCTCACGAAGATCGGCAATCAGCCGATGCTTGCAAGCATCATCCATCAGCCTGCTCTCGATGACGATCAGGTTGCTTTCGTGATCGGTATCGATGTTCGCCAGGGTCGCGAGCAGCGACTGAAGCTTCGGGAGAATGTCCGGCGCATGGATCCGGTCACCCTGCGGTCTTCCCTGAACTTGCGAATGCTCGTCACTGACGGTCATGGAGCCCTCCGCCGTCAACGGACCAAAGCACATCATCGGCGGCTTCGCCCAATGCGGCATTGATTCAGATCAAGGCGGACGGACGGGGACGAGCCCACCATGGGTGATCCAGCAGGGACAGGAACGAATGGAGGATGCCGTTATGGACGCAAGCATTCGCGAGGAGATTCTGTCCATTCTCGACCGTGCGAACGACATGACGCTCGCGACGGTCCGCCAGGACGGATATCCGCAGGCCACGACGGTCAGCTACGCCAATGACGGGCTGGACATCTACTTCGGATGTGCGGCCGATTCCCAAAAAGCATGGAACATCAACCGCAACAGAAAGGTGTCCCTGACGGTCAACCTGCCCTATGCGAACTGGGGCGAGATCCGCGGCATCTCGGCGGGCGGTCTTGCGGACTGCCTCACGGACCCGCAGGAGATCGCGCGGGCGGGGCAGCTCCTGCTTGAGAAATTCCCGCAGGGGATCGCCGAATATGCCTCTGGCGCGCTTGAGGGAGTGGCATTCTTCAAGGTCGTCCCGAAGGTGATCTCCGTCCTCGATTACCGAAAGGGCTTCGGCCATACGGATCTCGTCGGCAACGCACCCGGCCTGACGCCTGCATGGGATCACCGGGGATGAGAGCCTTCACCCGCGCCTGCCGCCGGTCGGGGGCAACCCTCTCGATTAGAAAGAAAGTCTCATACAGGGAGAACGAGCGATGACGACCATGACGAAGACATCAGGAGTATCCGACACGCGACACGGCAGTGACGCGTTTGCCTTGTCCGGATACCGGGGCCGCGCCCTGGTGAACGCCGCGGAAACGTGGTTCACCGCAGCGACCGAATGCCAGCGCGAAATGTTTGGCTTCGTGTCCATGCGTCTTGGCAAGGATGGCGAAACCGCCCGCGAGATGATGGTCTGCAAGAACCCGACGGACGTCGCGGCCATCCAGTCCCGATGGGTCGAGGAAACCCTGCGCGACTATAACGCCGAGATGACCAAGCTGATGACCATCTGCGCCAAGTCCGTCAACGGCGAATCCGGCCCGAAAGGATGATGGCTTCCATGCCACTGCCTGCCGGACGGGTCTCATTGGCGTAAGGTATGAGGGCGCCCGCGCATCGGGATCCTCTCGCGCGCTCACCAAGCGCTTGAGCGGGCCTGGGGCGGCGGCCGCCATTGATCGGAACCGTTCATGGAACACTTCACCCCCGTTTCGGCCCTCATCGGCGGCGTCCTGATCGGCACGTCCGCGGCCCTGCTCCTGGTGCTCAACGGACGCATCGCCGGCATCAGCGGCATCCTGGGTGGCCTGCTGCACGCGGACCGGAGCGAGATCGGCTGGCGTGCCGCCTTTCTCGTCGGTCTCCTGGCCGCGCCGTTCCTCTACCGGATGTTCGGCGGCACCCTACCGCCCGTCGTCCTCGATGCGCCGACCTGGCTCCTCGTCAGCGCCGGACTGGCCGTCGGCTTCGGCACCCGCTTGGGGGCAGGCTGCACCAGCGGTCACGGGGTCTGCGGCATCGGCCGCGGCTCGCCGCGCTCGATCGTCGCCACCCTCGTGTTCATGACGACCGCCATCATCACCGTCCTCCTCACCCGCCACGTCCTCGGGAGCTGAGCCATGCCGGCCATCCTCTCCGCCCTCGCGTCCGGCCTGCTCTTCGGCCTCGGGTTGATCGTCTCGCAGATGGTCAACCCGGCGAAGGTGCTCGGCTTCCTCGATGTCTTCGACAACTGGGATCCGAGCCTCGCACTCGTCATGGGGGGCGCGGTCGCGGTGTCGTCCCTCGGCACCGTCCTTGCCAGGCGGCGCGGCATCCCCGTATTCGCCCGCCGGCTGGAGATCCCGACCCGCCGCGACCTCGACCCGCGCCTGATCGGCGGCGCGGCCTTGTTCGGCATCGGCTGGGGACTTGTCGGCCTGTGCCCCGGCCCGGCGCTCACCGCGATGACCTTCGGTCCCTGGCAGGTCGTCGTGTTCGTCGCCGCTATGGTCGCCGGCATGGTCCTGTTCCGGATCGTGCTACCCGACGGGCCCCGGATCACCCTCCGGCGCGAACCCATGGCAGCGACGGATGATGCCTGATCTCCTGGCAGGCGCCTTGGCCACGGGTTCGCCGGGGGACAGTGACGCGGATCAAGCCAAGCCCGCATCGAACGCGGTGCCGGGAGTCCCTCCTTCGCAGGGCCGGGATGGAGTATACTGCCTTCAGCAATGGCTCGACAGCGCATTGCCACCGTCAGGCCGGGGGCTGAAGGTCTTGGATGCTCCGGTGACCCGATCTTGAGGCGGGAGCCATGGCTGCAAGCGTCTTCACTGCGCAGGACCTGACCAAGGTCTACCGGACCGGCGAGGTCGAGGTGCGGGCCTTACGGGGACTCACCTTCGAGATCGCGGCCGGGGAGGTGGTCGTCCTGCTCGGTCCCTCCGGCAGCGGCAAGTCGACGTTGCTCAACATCATGGGCGGGCTCGACCAGGCCACGAGCGGCCGCCTGTTCTTCAAGGATCTCGACCTCACATCGCTCGACGACCGTGGCCTGACCGCCTACCGCCGGCGCCATGTCGGCTTCGTGTTCCAGTTCTACAACCTCGTCCCGAGCCTCACGGCCTGCGAGAACGTCGCGTTGGTGACCGAGATTTCCGAGCACCCGATGCAGCCGGAGGAGGCCCTTGCGCTGGTTGGGCTCGAGGAGCGGATGGATCATTTCCCCGCCCAGCTCTCGGGCGGCGAGCAGCAGCGCGTCGCCATCGCGCGGGCCATCGCCAAGCGCCCGGAGGTCCTGCTGTGCGACGAGCCGACCGGCGCCCTCGATTCCAGGACCGGCATCCGGGTGATCGAGGCCCTGCTGGGCATCAACGCCCAGCTCGGGACCACGACGCTGATCATCACGCACAATGCGAGCATCCAGGAGGTCGCGGACCGGGTGTTTTTCTTCGCCGACGGTCGGATCTCGCGGGAGGTCAGGAACGAAACCCGCCGCGCGGCGGCCGAGCTCACGTGGTGATCCGATGCGGGTCCTCGACCTCAAACTGCTGCGCGATCTGAGACGGCTCTGGGCCCAGGCGCTCGCCATCGGCCTCGTGATTGCCGGCGGGGTCGCAACGCTCGTGATGTCCGTGGGCTCGTACCGATCCCTCGACGAGACCCGCATGGCCTACTATGACCGCTACCAATTCGCCGACGTGTTCGCCGTGGCGCGGCGGGCGCCAATGCGTTTGGTAGAAAGCATCGCGGAAATCCCCGGTGTCGCGTCCGTTGACCCGCGCATTTCAAAATTCGCCCTGCTCGACATCCCAGGCTTCCGCGAGCCCGCGACTGGGCAGTTCATCTCATTGCCGGAGCCCGGCAGGGCTCATCTCGATCAGCTTTACGTCCGGGCTGGGCGCCTGCCGGAGCCTGGAAGCGTCGAGGAAGTCGCGATCAGCGAGAGCTTCGCGAACGCCCATGGCTTCCTCCCCGGTGCCCGTCTCTCGGCGGTCCTGAACGGCCGCAAGCGCGAACTCCTGGTCGTCGGGATCGCGCTTTCGCCCGAGTTCATCTACGCAATCGGTCCTGGCGACATCATGCCGGACGACCGCCGCTTCGGCATCGTCTGGATGCCGGAGAAGGCGCTGGCCGGCGCCTTCGACCTCGATGGTGCGTTCTCCGCGGTCGCCGTGAAACTGCTGCGGAATGCCTCCGAGCGTGAGGTGATCCTCCGGCTCGACGCGCTTCTCGACCGCTACGGCGGACAGGCGGCCTACGGGCGCAAGGACCAGACCTCACACGCCTTCCTCGACCATGAGCTCGACATGCTCAGCAACATGAGCCGGACCCTGCCGCCGATCTTCCTGCTGGTGGCGGCGTTCCTGGTCAACCTGACGCTGGACCGCCTGGTGGCGCTCGAACGCGAACAGGTCGGGCTGTTCAAGGCCCTGGGCTACGGCAATCTCGCGATTGCCTCGCACTACCTCAAGTTCGTCATGGCCCTCGTGCTGATCGGGATCGCCATCGGCAGTCTCGCCGGGACCTGGCTCGGGAGCCTCATCACCGGCCTGTTCGGCGACTACTTCCGCTTCCCGTTTCTCCTTTTCAGCAAGAGCCTCGACGTCTACCTCATGGCGGCCGTGGCGAGCCTCGCCGCGGGAACCCTGGGCGCCGCCCGAGCCCTCCGGGGTGTCGTCGTTTTGGCGCCGGCGGTCGCCATGCAGCCGCCCGCTCCGCCGCAGTTCCGACATCTGCTCCCCTTGGGCTTTCGCATCAACCGCCTGCTGTCGCAGCCGAGCATCATGATGCTGCGGGGCATCGCCCACCATCCCTTCCGGGCGGCGTTCACCGTGCTGGGCATGGCGCTCGCCACGGCGATCCTGATCGTGTCGCTCTTCACCCGGGACACCATGGAGCAACTGATCGACGTCACGTACTTCCTGGCCGACCGGCAGGACGCAACGGTCAGCTTCACGGAGAAGCGCCCGCGGGACGTGGCGTATCAGGTCGCCCGCCTGCCGGGCGTCATCACGGCCGAACCCAATCGTGAGATTCCCGTGCGGATCAGGCACCGCAACGTCGAGCGCCGGATCATGATCAGCGGCCGCCCGCCCGACGCGGACCTCAGCCGGATCATCGATGAGGACCTGCGTCCCGTGGTGCTGCCGGAGAGCGGGCTGGCGATCTCCGCCATGCTGGCGCAAATTCTCGGCGTGCGGGCCGGCGATGACGTCGAGGTCGACCTGCTCGAAGGACAGCGCCGGACCGTGAACCTGCCCGTCGCCGCGTTGGTCGAGGATTACTTCGGCATTCGGGGCATGATGAACGCCGACGCCCTGTCGCGGCTGATGCGGGAGGCACCGGCCGTCAACAGCGTCCACCTGGCGCTGGACGAAAGCCGGCTCGATTCCCTCTACGACACCGTCAAGGAGCTGCCTTCGGTGAGCGGCCTGGCGCTTCAGCGCGTGTCGCTCGCCAACTTCCGCGCATCGTTGGCTGTGCTCGTGACCACGATGGCCAGCATCTACACCGGACTGGCCGCCATCATCGCATTCGGCGTCGTCTACAACAGCGCCCGGATCTCGCTGTCGGAGCGGGCCCGCGAGCTGGCGAGCCTGCGCGTCCTCGGCTTCACCCGGGCCGAGGTCCTGCGGATCCTGTTCCTGGAGCTGGCCTTGCTGACGTTGATCGCACAACTGCCGGGATGGGTGATGGGTTATGGCTTGGCGTGGGTGATGAGGACGAACCTGGCCGGCGAGCTGATGCGGGTCCGCCTGGTAGTGGAGCACTCCACCTACCTCTTGGCCAGCGCTGTCGTTCTGGCCGCGGCCGTTCTGTCAGCTCTCGTTGTTCGTCGACGCATCCATCAGCTCGACCTCGTGGCCGTCCTCAAGACCCGGGATTAGCCTATGCGCGTGATTTGGCTGAAACGTGTGGCGGGAACACTCATCCTCGTAGGGGCCGCGGCAGGGATCGGATGGTTCACCTGGCCGCGGCCGATCCCCGTCGATCTCGCACGGGTAACGCTCGGGCCGATGGAGGTGACAGTCGACGATGAGGCCCGGACGCGCGTGCGCCACGTCTATACGGTCTCCGCGCCCGTTGCCGGGAAGGCCCTGCGCATTTCCCATCCGGCCGGGCGCCATGAGACCTCCCTCCATGTCGGCGATCAGGTCACCGCGGGCGAGACGGTGGTGGCGGTGATGCAGCCGACCCTTCCGAGCTTTCTCGACATCCGGTCACGGGAGGAATTGCAGGCGGCGGTCACGGCGGCCGACGCGGCCGTGAAGCTGGCGGAAGCGGAGGTGCGCCGGATCGAGGCCGCGCTCGCCTTTTCCCGCGACGAGCATCAGCGGGCTCAGACGCTGGTCCGCACGGGCGCGATCTCGTCCCGGGCGGTCGACAAGGCCCAATTCGACGTCGACACCAATGAAGCGGCCCTGGCGAGCGCAAAGGCCCAACTCGATGTCCGCCGCAGCGAGCAAGCGGTCGCAGCCGCCCGGCTGATCGATCCCTCCGGCGGTTCCGAGCGGACGAGCCCGAACTGCTGCATCGAGGTCCGGGCTCCCGTGACAGGGCGCATTCTCAGGATCATCCAGGAGAGTGAAGCGGTGGTCCTGCCTGGGGCGCCGCTGCTCGCCATCGGCGATCCTCTCGACCTCGAAGTGGCGGCGGATCTTCTCTCGACCGATGCGGTTCAGGTAAAGCCAGGGGCGCAGGTGCGAATCGACGGCTGGGGCGGGCCTTCGCTGCGGGGACGGGTGACGCGCGTGGACCCGGCCGGCTTCGTCAAGGTTTCGGCGCTCGGCATCGAGGAGCAGCGGGTCCAGGCGGTGATCGACTTCGTCGATCCGCCCGAGGCCTGGAGTGCCCTCGGGCATGACTTCCGCGTCATCGTCCATGTGACGACCTGGAGGGCCAACAGCGCCCTGACGGTGCCTGTCAGCGCCTTGTTTCGGAGTAGGGACGATTGGGCAGTGTTCGCCGTCCGTGAAGGCCGGGCCCATACCGTTCTTGTTCGGATCGGACACCGCAACAGCCGCCAGGCCGAAGTATTGTCGGGGCTGTCGGTCGGGGATTCCGTCGTGCTGCATCCGAGCGACCGGATCAGGGACGGAGTGACCGTCTCGGAACGCGACGGCCGGTGACGGAGCAATCCCGAGGTATCGAGGGCCGACCACACCTTACGGATGCGATCAGCCGTCACCAGCCGCACTGCCGTTGCGAATTCTGCTCCTGAAGCCATGCGGTCAGCGGCCGGAAGTATTCCAGCAGCGCGTCGGCCGACAGCTCGCGCGTGCCGATGAAGGCTTCAAGCGCGCCCGGCCATGGCTTGGAAGCTCCCTGGGAGAGCATGCCGTTGAGCCGCTGTCCCACTGCTTGGTTGCCGTAGAAGGAGCAGCGGTGAAGCGGTCCCGTCCAACCGGACTGGTCGCAGGCCGCCTTGTAGAGCTGGAACTGAAGGATGCCGGCCAGGAAGTAGCGTGCGTAGGGCACGGTGGCCGGAATGTGGTATTTCGCGCCCGGGTCGAACTGCGCCTCGGTCCGCTCGGTCGGCGGGACGACGCCCTGGTACTGCCGGCGCAGGTCGTCCCAGGCCTTGGTGTAAGAGGAGGCGGGGATGCTGCCGTCGAACACGCCCCAGCGCCACCGGTCGACCATCAGGCCGAACGGCAGGAACGCGATCTTGTCCAGCGCCTGGCGGAGCAGGAGGCCGATGTCCTTGTCCGGAGGCGGAACCTGATCCTTGTCGAGGAGCCCGATCCGGACGAGGTACTCGGGCGTGACCGACAAAGCCACCATGTCCCCGATGGCCTCGTGGAACCCGTCGTTCGCGCCGCCCCGGTAGAGGTATGGCTGTTGGTTATAGGCCCGCTGGTAGTAGTTGTGGCCGAGTTCATGATGGGCGGTCACGAAGTCCGTCGCATTGATCGCGGTGCACATCCTGATCCGCAGGTCATCCTTGTGATCCAGGTTCCAGGCGGAGGCATGGCAGACCACGTCCCGGTCAGCGGGCTTGGTGAACATCGAGCGCTGCCAGAAGGTCGCGGGAAGCGGAGCGAATCCCAACGAGCTGAAGAAGTTCTCCGCGCTCTTGACGATCCGGCGGGCATCGTAGTCGTGGCGGACGAGCAGCTCCGTGAGATCGTAGCCGACATCCCCGGCTCCCTTCGGAGCGACGATGTCGTAGATCTCGCTCCATTCCTGCGCCCACAGGTTCCCGAGAAGGTCGGCACGGATCGGCCCGGTGGCCGGCTGGACGGCATCGCCGTAGCGCTCATGCAGCTTGGCCCGGGTGTAGCAGTGGAGCTGCTCGTAGAGCGGCCTCACCTGCGCCCAGAGCCGATCCGTAAGGGCAACGAAGGCCTCGGACGAGAGATCGTAGCGCGAGCGCCAGAGCGCCCCGACATCGGCATAGCCCAGCTCGCGGGCTCCCTGGTTGGCGATCTCCACCAGCCGCGTGTAGTGCGCCCGCATCGGTGCGCCGACGCTGTCGTGCCAGCTCGTCCACATCTCCTGGAGCTCGGCCGGGTTGCGGCTGGTGCCCATCGCGATCTCAAGGTCCTTGCCGGGGATGGGCTGGCCGCGCAGGCTGCCGCGACCCCGGCCATAGGCCGACGTCAGGCGCGTTGCGATGGTGCTGAGCTCGGCCGCAGCCCCTTGGCTGGTGGGCGCCGGCAGATCGAGCTCGCTGCGCAGGATGTCGAGCTTGCGCCGGGTATCGTGGCCCAGGCCTTCCGTCTTGAGATACCGGGCGGCGTCAAGGGCGAAGCGGACGCCCATCTCCGTTCCGAGCGATCCGAAATAGGCCGCGAGCGCATCCGTATCGTCGGTGATGTACGTGCTGTTCACCCAGTCGGCGCGGGACTGGAGCACGGAGACATCGGCCAGTTCCTGCTCGGCGCGGGCGAGAAAGGCCTCAGCCTCGATCGCCGATGGCGCCGCAGCAGCGGCAGCCTGCGTGCTTGCCGCTTCGATGGCACGCGAGGCTGCAACGGCTGTCGTCAGCGGCCCTGAAGCGCTGGTGACGAGAAGGATGATGAGCGCAGACACCGTGGATCGCATTTGGAACTGCCTTGGCTGTTCGAGCCGCCCCAGGTCGAGGTTTGCTCCGAACCGGAAGTCGATCAGGTGGTTGGACAGGTTCGTTCCGAAGAGCCGTCAACCTTCCGTCCCCTCACCCGACCTTCCACTGTTGGGACTGCCGAATGAGGGCACGGCGAAGGGGCGTCTCACGGCGTTGTCCCCTGGGCAGCTAATCGAACCACGGTACGGCATGTTCCAGAGCAACCCATTGATCTCGATCAACCGGATTCCGCAGTCCAGCGGCGTGGGGAAACGGTCCTTCAGGAGCAATTTAACAAAGAGACGAATGGTGTCACGGACGGCTCTGGAGACTCGTGATGTAGGCTGTCACGTCCCGGAGTTCCGTCGGCTCCAGCATGATGTTGGGCATCGTCTCATGGGAGGTCCGCAAAGCGACGGTCAGTGCCGTTGTGGTCATGCCGGGCACCTGCGCGATCCGCTCGAACGATGGCGCCTGTCGGCGGGGTGAGTTCGTCTCTCCCTTCAACACGGCATGGCAGGCGGCGCAGACCTGCCGTCGCCGAGCCTCGATCAGAACGATCCCGAAGCACCGGATTTCGAGCGGCTGCCAAAGGTCGTCGATGCGCCGCAGGGCAGGATGCCGGCCGTGCCGCAGGGCTTCACGGTGCAGGTGGTCGCGAAGGACCTGAATAAGCCGCGCGTCATCCGGATCGCCCCGAACGGCGACGTCTTCGTGGCCGAAAGCGGCAGCGGCCGCGCGCTCGTCTTCCCCGCCGAGGCGGCCAAGGGCGGGGCGTCGACACCCCAGGCCTTCGCCGAGAACCTGGATCGGCCCTTCGGCATCGCGTTCTATCCGCCGGACGACCCCCGCTATGTCTACGTGGCGGCGGCCAACCAGGTCGTGCGCTTCCCGTACCGCAGCGGCGACCGCAAGGCGAGAGGCCCGGCCGAGGTCATCATCGCGGACATCCCCACCAAGCGGCATTGGACCCGCGACCTGGCGGTCTCGCGCGACGGGCAGCGCCTGTTCGTCTCCATCGGCTCGGCGTCCAACGTCGCCGCCGGGATGCCGAACAAGTCGCCCGAGGAGATCAAGGCGTTCGAGAGGACGCATGGGCTTGGTGCCGCCTGGGGCGAGGAGGAGAACCGCGCCCTGGTGCGCGTGTTCGACCCGGAAGGCGGCAGCGTCCGCAACTTTGCGACCGGGCTGCGCA
>NZ_JAMXFI010000158.1:0-19233 GCF_025460875.1 Microvirga yunnanensis | reverse complement strand
TCTTGCTCGGGCACAGCCTTGGCCGCAGCGAAAAGCCGTCGCATGGCGCAGATCCAGGCGGGAAGGAACCCAAACTGCGGTCAAAATCGCCCCAAAAGCCTCAGAACCGCATTGGTATCATAAGCGGCAGTTATCGATACCTAAACCGCAACGCTAATTCCCCGATGCCAAACTGTAGTCAACTCCTACTTAGCTTCACAAATTATCAGATTTATCCTTCTATTCAACATCTTATATGGTGTATAAACTGGTAGTGGCTGGGGTAAGCGGGGCAGATTAGGGGGCGGTGGGCCTCAGCCTGCCCGGAAAACGAGTTTGGCTCACCCCAGTTCGATCCAGTCGGTCGCAAGATAAGCGAAGAACGACAGCCCGAGCGTGTGGCAGGTCATTCACAGGCCCAGAAGCACGCCTTACGCCATACGGCCCAGTTTCAACGATAGCATCGACGATAACGGGGAGCCCACCAATTACTCGCATCTCACGTGTCCGTCAGGCGGGCCGAGCGGGAGCACACAGAGAGTTGTGTGAGCCGGCGAAAGCAGCGTCGCTCCGCTCCATGGCCTGCGGAGCAGGACGCCCTACCTCACCGCAGACATGTCACCCCTGCGAGTTCGGCGATGACAGCTTCCGCTCACATCTACCTAGACCTCGTACGCAGGGCACTGAACCTCGCTGGCGAGGAGCTTCGAGGTCACCGGGTCATTGGTGAGATCATGATCCATGAGCGATGCGTCATCCTGGTCCGCTACAGCTGGGCCGACGATGGCACCCGCATCGAGGCAGACATTGCCCTTGAGGGCAGGGGCGGGATTGTCCGGCAAGTGGTCGTGGGCGCAGGACGAAGTGTCGGGCTCCCCAACGATTGGGTCGAGGACATCCTGCCCGCCGCCTTTGATCACGGACCGTCCGCGGCGGCTGGGTTCCCGACGGGAATGTACCCGTCCTGGGAGCGCCCTGGGCTTCGGGTTCTCGCTGCGCCAGCCAGCCTGCTTGTTCCGATGACATTCCTCGCCTCGCTTCGCCTGAGAGACGACATCGGCTACGACGATCTTGAACCTGCCATCCGGATCGCGGCTCAGGCCGGCATCAAGAGTGCCAAGAGGCTGAAGCGCCTCGTCGCTCCTTACCTGGAGAGAAGAGTCAAGGAGGACGGCGAGATAGCCCGGACCATTGAGAGGAGGCTGTCCCAGTTCGACTATGCACTTGATCGTTTTGGCTGCGGGTTGGTGTTGAACGCGACCCCGAAGTCCCTGGCCGATGTCGCCGCACTGGCGAGGGAGGATGGCGACTGCTTTGGACTTGCCGCGGGCGAGTTCGAGGAAGCTTTCTACCAGCAGAAGGACAAGGCAGCCCAACAGGCTATGCTCGATCCGGTGCCCATTCCGACCGGAGAGCCGAGGGATAATGCCTGGCTCGGAGCGGTCGGCGAGCACCTGGCCCAGCGCTGGGGGCTCGAGGTGCCGCCCTGGACCCAAGAGGCGGCCTTCATGGGCGGACAGAGGCCGTACTTCTGGCCAGACGAGACGCTGGCGCGCGACATTCAGATCATCGAGACGCCTCCGGCCTTTCGGAGACGGCTGCTGTTCACCTATGCGGAGCCGCTCATGAACGCGAAGTTCCCCAATGACCGAAAGGTCAGGATGCCGTTCTGGCATTAAGGCAGCCTTATCTGGCGTTATCGCCTGGAGATGCCGCTGCTCTATGGGTTTGGCAGAGCCCATTGCGTGAGCACCCTTGAGCCCCGGAGTGAGGGTCTTTGAACCGTGGCAGGAGCCCTCCACCATCGACCGCAACAGACACACCTGGTTCTGGGAGGTCCCTGCCACGTCAAGCCTTGTCGAGGGGCCGGCGCGTCTTCGGCTCGACGACGACGCTGGGCGGCACGGCCTCCGATCCCGTCTCGACCAGACACTGCAGGTCACCCCGCGACACGGCGTCGGCTGTCGCAGCCGGAGTGGCGCGCTGGATGCCATGGGTCGCCGGCCGCCGCGCCGTGTCGGCCGCCGCCTTCTCGTCCTTGACCTCCGAGAGCGTCGCTGGAGCAATGAGGCCGAGACCAACCGCGTGCCCGGCCATCGCTAGGCTGTCGGCCGCCAGGACGAGGCTGCTGCCCGCCCCCGCCACCACCTTGGCGAGATCCTCGATCTCCCTGATCCTTTTGGGATCTCGGGAGACATTGCGGATGTAGACCGCCAGCACCCGGCCGGGATGCTCGTCAACGATCTGGCGGTAGATCTCAGGATCATGCTGCCCGCTGTCGCCGATCAGCACGAAAGGCAGATCACGGTAGAGCGCCAGCATGTTGTGGATCAGCTCACGCTTGTGGTCCTCGGCCTTGTGGGGCAGCGGGCTGGTCCACGAGACACCCCATTCGCGCAGGAACAGAATTGGGCCAACGGGAATGCCATGCCGGTCAAAGAATTCCTCCAATACCTCATAGATGCCCCAAGGCGCCCGCGAGACATAGAGCATGGGGTTCTGCTGATGGCCTGAGGTGCCGGCGTGCAGGGCCCGGTACAAGGCGCCGACCCCAGGAAAAGCCATTCGGCTCTTGGCATCTTCGACGAACAGGCGCCAAAGCATCCTGAGCTTGTTGGCGACCCCGGTGTACATGATGGTGTCGTCAATGTCGCTGATAACCACGTACCGGCAGCTGGCCGGCGGGATGAAGATCTGCGCTTGCGCCTGAACCGCCTGAGGCTGCTCCAGGGCCAGATCCATCGTGTGCCACCAACGATCGTCAGGTACCGACAGGGCAGGGGAGAGATGGACCCGGAAGTAGCCATCCTGGTCAGTGGTGAAGGGTTCCTCCGCGCCGTAGAACCGGGCTGTCCCGTCCGCATTGGGAACGGCGCGGCGGGCGATGCGCCGGCCGATATCGCGCAGATCAGCGAGGAGCGGGGTTCGTCGGGTCTCTGAGGACGGTTTCGACTGGCGGAACACCCGGCCGATCAGGAACACCTCAGTGGGGGAACCATACCCACGGTAGGGCTGGAGGACCACCCCGCTCTCGCCTTGCGCCTCACGCACAGGCCGAGCGATGAGGCCCGAGATCCGGGTAAATGCCCTCAACCAGGGTTTCGCCGTGCCCATGCCGCTCATGGCGTTCGCTTTGTTCCTCTGTCTTGTCTCCCAATGAAGCAGGGCCCGAGAAAGATCCTTGGACGGGCATGTGCGCTGAGGAATAGCCGCCTTTGGATCGCTTGGGCTCAGGCAGGGAAGAACGTCTGCAACGCGACCGCGAGCCGACCTTCACACGGTCGCGCTTAAAGACCCAAATCGACCCGTTGCAGGCATTCATAATGTTTGATCGTTGGTCAGCAGGCCGCGAAGCGAAATCATCGAAGTGTCGTCCTGCGGTGTATCTCAGTTGCGTCTCGATCAACTTACTTGCTCACGGGCCGATCTGATGGCGACCGGGCTGTTCTCGTCTTCAACTTGCGCAGAACGGACTTGATGTGCTCCTTGACGGCAGCCTCGTCGATCTTCAACAGATCCGCAACGGCAGACGGGTTTTGGCCGGTCGCCAGATGTGTGATGATCTCAGTTTCCCTCGGCGACATGCCCGGGGAGTCAGAGCATCGGTTTTCGTTCGCTGCCTCCGGATGTAAGAACCGAGATGGACTGTACGCGGCTTCAATGATGCTGCCGGATGGTTCCCTCCGGCGCCGAAAGATCTTTGCGGTCATCGCGGCTGCCCCCTTGCAACGGATTAACCCTGTAAGCTGTTTAGCGGATCGGGCGGGGAAATACTTTGCAGTTTGCCTCAAGCTTTGCGCCGTTTATCTCACGCGCGGGATCAAAGGAGGTAGGGCCGATCAGACCCGAAGATATTGGATCCACTCGGCCAGAACTGGCTGGCCAGATCCATTCGAGCCAGGCTGGAGATGTTTGATTGTTCGATGAGCCGAGGCGCCCTCGGCTCGGGCTTCCCGGGGCGACATATCGAACATTCCGCGGAACGTCCGGCTGAAGGCGGTTTCACTGTTGAAGCCCCACGAGTAGGCGATATCCGCAATGGAGCGATGAGCATGGGCTGATGACGTGATCTCGCTGAAGCACCGGAGCATCCGTCGTGCCCGTATGAACGCCGCTAATCCACCCAATGGCTCGAACATTCGGCCGAGTGTGGCCCTTGACAGGCGGAACTCGCGGCCGATGCTGTCCACCGTCAGCAATGGATCTGCCAGATTGTTGTCGATATAGCGCTTGATCGTCAGGATCAGTGCAGCGCGTTTGGCGATCGTTGTTGTCTCATGAGCGTCGGCCGCAGGGCCGAAACAGGCAGCGACAAGGCTAGCCGTCGCATTAGAGATACGAGCCCCATCCTCTGAACTGAGAGAGCCTGCCGCCTGATAGACGGTGCTCAGATAGGTGGCGAGCAGGTGGCCGAGAGAGGACTGACCTGAGAGCACAAGGCCATGGAGCCCGTCGGGATTCCTCGCCAGAGGCTCCAATACCGATCGCGGGACCACGAGACTGAGGTTCTGAAAGGTCGCCGCCCGGGTATGCATTGTCCGGGACAGATCAAGGATGCTGAGGTCGCCAGGATGGACATGGACCGTTCGGCCCTCTGCATCTCCCGCGTAGCCGCCTACGGGATAAAGCTGCACGAGGTAATGATCGACGCCGCTGCGCGCGATCGTCACCGGGGTGCGGCGAAACTCTTGCCCACTCGCTGCCACGCTTCCGAGGAGCAACGGACCAAAGTGGTAACTGTCGATTTTGACCCGGAACGATGCGACGGCTTGTGTATCTGCGACCGCTACGTCAAACAGCGGCGAGACAATGTTGCGCCATATCCAGTATGCCTCCTCCGGCGCGGACACCAGGGATCCTTCGAAAGAAAAAGACGGCAGACTTGGCATAGATCGGAAGGCACCCCAGAGCTCGTTCTCATTCAGGGAATGAGCCTAGGAGAAGTCTAACGGAGCACTACTGAAAGTCGAGATCTTATCAAAGTCAGGATGAACATCTTGTTACTTCGCCGTCTAACCTTTGTGCTCCCTCGGAAATATGTGGGAGGCCCGGAGCTGCCACTAATCATTTGTTCTTCCCTTGCTTCGCTTTGCCAGATTAAGAAATGGCACCTTAGACAGATCCGCCAAGTGACCCAGCCTTCGCTGCGCCCTTGAGCCTTCTAAAGTCACAGATCAAACGTCGCCTTATGGGATTGGGCTGACCTTAGCCTTAGTTCCTCACTGATGGGATGATCGGACGTTCGTTCAGGCCATGGTACTACCGAGCTTGCCCCCCATAACGCCGTTCAGTGCGGCTTGTTTGTTGAAGACAAGTAGCGCCCGGACCAGCCCTGGGCCGCAAGCCATCAGCCGCGGTCGAGGATTATCCATTTTAGCCGCTCCAGTCTGATTGCTCTTCGTCGCCTGGAGCAGAGCCTCAAGGGAGTTGGAGGAGCCCGCTTCAGGAGGTCAAGCTTTCCTGTTAGGATTATGGCTTGATCGCGGCTCCGGCGCCCCCCGGATGGACGCCCGCCGGACGCGACGGAGGGAACTCGGGCCTGACCGGGCGCCATCGGGGAGGCGGGCGTAACAACTGCCCCAGCCGGAGGGGGTCTGACGAAACGTCGGGAAATGGACCGCGGGCGTGGAAAGGATCGGGATGGCGGCGCGGGAGCGACCTATTGGTGTGTAGGAGGTCCGTGCGACGGCATGCTTCACACCGTGGGCGACGAGCAGCGGATCTGCCTGTCACCCCGGCACGATGAGGCACTGCCGGCTCCTCCAGACAGGATCTCGGCTCCATCGAGCGAGGCCGCCGACTATGACGTGCGGCGGCTTCTGGCGCCTGACGGCAGGTGGCACGAGTTCCTGATGCCGTCGGCCTGGACAAGCATGCAAGCGACAGTCTGGCTTAATCGCCGCCGCTGAGCGACTTTCCGCATGCCGCCAATCTTCTTCTCCACGCAGGCAACGAGGGACGATGATGCAGTACCTGCGCGCACTTCTATTCCTGTTCGGGAGTTTCATAGCACCGTCGATCGCACCGGCTGCCGCCCAGATCTCTGGTAATCGCGAACTCGTCATCGCCACCAAGGAAGCGGCACCCTTCGCCATGAAGGCGGCTGACGGCTCGTGGTTCGGCATCAGCATCGACCTGTGGCGAAGGGTCGGCGACCAGTTGCAACTCCGGTACAGGTTCGTCGAGGAGCCGACGGTGCCCGGGCTGCTGCACGGGACGGCCGAGGGCAAGTACGACGCGGCGGTCGCGGCCCTGACCATCACAGCCGAGCGGGAACGAATGCTCGATTTCAGCCAGCCGTTCTATCTCAGCGGCCTAGGGATTGCGGTGCCGTCGGCCCGCCCCTCGGCTTGGCAGTTGATCATCGATACGGTCGGATCGTTCGGCTTCGTCCAGGCCATCCTGGCCTTGGTGGGCCTTGCCGTGGGCATCGGTCTGCTGATCTGGCTGTTCGAGCGCCGCCACAACGAGGATTTCGGGGGTGGGGCGGTCAAGGGGCTTGGCACCAGCATCTGGTGGTCGGCCGAAACCATGACCCAGGCAAGCACGGGCTATCTCGCGCCGAGGACACTGCCCGGGCGCATCTTGGCCATCGTGTGGATGGCTGCCTCCGTCGTGGCGCTTGCGGTCTTCACCGCGAGCGTGACGTCGACGCTCACAACGCGCAAGCTCCAGGGGCTTGTGTCCGGGGTGAATGATCTGACGGCGGTCAGGGTCGGGGTCGTGGTAGGTTCGGCGACCACGGCATTCCTCGACGAGCGCCGGATCGGCTACCAGACCTTTGCCACTCCCCAGGATGGTCTTGGGGCACTCAAAGGAGGCACGCTGGATGCCTTCGTGTACGACAAGCCATTGCTGGCCTGGATCGTGAGGGAGCAGTTCGCGTCCTCCGCGGAGATACTGGAGATCTCCTTCGACGCGCAGATGTACGGCATCGCACTGCCCCCCGGCAGTCCCCTGCGCGAGCCTGTCGATGTCGCCATGCTAGAGACGATCCAGGGCGCCTGGTGGCGCCAGACGCTCTTTCGCTACCTCGGCGAACGGTAGGGCGGGCGGTGGAGCGATGCCGAGCGGCAGGCCGACGCAGACACGCTAGCCGAAGAACACGGGAACGACTTATCGTGAAGATCACCTTGTACCGACGGGCGTTTGCAGGCCGTTCTGGCCGAACACACCGACGCTGTGGAGGCCGGCGGACACGACGAACGACATCGCCGCCTTGGTGGCAGCCGCCCGGGTTCAGGGTGATGCCGGTGGCTTCGCCAACGGCCGGGCGCGGATCGTGCTCTGATCGAGTTCGGACTGGGCGACATCGAGTTGGGCTCCCAAGAGGTCGAGTTCGACCTGACGGTGTTCGAGCTCGTCTGGCCCGCGCCGCCCGGCACCGCTTCCCGGCCAAGACCACCGGCCCCGACGGTTATTCTAAGCCTCGGGAAAACAGCCACCCTTCGATGCACGATTGTCACCCAGCGCATATGGATGGAGCTGGGAACGTCGTCTTCTGGCAGATTGCGTTGACAAAGTCGGCATCCAGACGGGCTGGGACAGCGATGCAGCTTGCCTTGTTGAGGCTAAGACTGTGGTGAGGTGTATCCTGCGGACCTTCTCAAGCCTCTTGGGTCATCTGAGGCCCTGTCGGCAGAACCAGCTTGGCGAGTTTCCTCAGGTTCTGAGCGGTGGCGGCCAGCAGGAACTCGTCTTGAGCCCCGCACGGACTGCGCAGCCGCAGACGTCCCATCTTCAGGATCCGCTTGAGATGGGCAAACAGCATCTCGATGCGCTTGCGGCCCTGACGTGACCGCTCAAAGGCTGGCGTGCCGGCCAGCGCTCGCGTGACCTCTCTTGCGTGCTCATAGAAGCTACGTGTGATCCTGCGGGCCGGCGTGTTGGGACAGCAACGCTCCTTGAGCGGACACGGGCCACAGTCAAAAGTGCTGCCCAGGTAGAGCCGGTTCGTTCCTTCAGTCACGATCCGACCGCTGGTCGTCAGCGTCTTGCCCTCAGGACAGATGTAGGTGTCCGTCTCCGGATCATACGTGAAGTCAGATCGTGAGAAGGTGCCGTCCTGGCGCTCGGAGTTGTCGATCACCGGAACATGCGGCTCGATCTTCTGCTCGTCCACGAGCCAGTGCAGCATCTTGGCCGAGCCGTAGGCACTGTCACCCGCCAGCCGCTCGGGCTTGAGGCCAAAGCGCTCGGCCGCGCGCTCCAGCATGGTGCGGGCAGCCCCCACCTCGGCCTGCCGCACCGCCCGGGAAGCCTCCACGCCCACGATCACCGCTGACTTGAGGTCGATGAGGTAATTGTCGGCATAAGCAAAGAACGCGGGTCCGCGCATGGCGTCGGTCCACTGAGCCGCTGGATCAGATGGTGAGACAAACTTCGGCTCAACGTCTGTTGCTGCACCCCAAGCGACTTCGTCGAGGGTGGCGAGGTACTCGCGCACCGCCCGCGGCGCGGCATCGGTATGGTCCTGGGCCCTCCATTCGGCGCCTGCCAGGGAGCGCTGCTTGTTGGCATCGTCCTGGATCAGGCTGGCATCGACCGCAAAGCCTTCACCACCCACCAGCCCCTCGTCCAAGCAGCGCTGCACCACCGCTTCGAACAGGTGACGGAACAGGTCAGACTCCTGAAAGCGCCCGTGCCGGTTCTTGGAGAAGGTGGAATGGTCGGGCACCTTGTCTTCCAGCCCGAGACCGTAGAACCAGCGGTAGGCTAGGTTGAGGTGCACCTCCTCACAGAGCCGCCGCTCGGAGCGGATGCCCAGGCAGTAGCCGATCAGCAGCATGCGGATCATCAGTTCGGGATCGACAGAGGGGCGGCCGGTGGCACTGTAGTAGCCGGCCAGACGCTGGCGCAGCCCGGAGCAGTCGACGAAGCAGTCGATGCGCCTCAGCAGGTGATCGGAGGGAACATGATCCTCAAGCCGGAACTCATAGAACAGGCTCTCCTGCATCACCAGACACTCGCCCATCATTGCCCGATCCTCCTGCTGAGAATGCCTCATCAGGGAATCACAATCCGCCTTCAATCACGAGGACTTTTTCAACGGAATCGGCACATCCCGGAAGTGGAGCGAGTGTCCGCTCAGGACGGGAATACCGGATGCTTATGAAGGGCAGAGAATTACGTAAGATTTTCACTTCAGCACCGTTCACGGCATACATTGGGCAGAACATTGACATCGGCGGCGGCCTTAAGGCGCCTAGTCTATGGTCTATAGGTACTTGGCTCTGGTGTCTGGGTGTGAGAGGTAGAGCTCAGCTAATGATTGCCACGACGCAATAAGAGACAAGATGACCATCTCGATCCGTTGGGCACAGAAGACCGATGCACCGCCGATTGCACGGCTGCATTTTCATACGTGGCGGGAGACCTATCAAGGTCTTGCTCCGCAGGCTGCATTTGACGCGGTAACGGAGGAGGTCAGGCTCGCCCGATGGCAGGGCTTGCTTGCGAGGGAAGGGTGCGAGCAGACAATCTTGATTGCAGAGGTCGATGGGCAACTGGCGGGCTTTGGGATGGCGGGATCAGCCTCGCACGAGATCTTTCAGAGCCGAGCCGAAATCAAGTTCCTCTATGTGGGAACTGCGTTCAAGCGTCGGGGCGTCGGCCGCGAACTCCTGCTTCACCTCGGGCGCCACATGATGAAAGCCGGATACAGTGGTGTGGGGCTTGGAGTCGTTGTGGGGAACAATCCGGCCATTGCGTTCTATGAAGGGATGGGCGGCACAAGGGCAGGGAACTACACCGATCCCGGTCCTGTCTGGCGCTCCGAAAACCACCTGTATGTCTGGGACGACCTGCCGGTGCTAGTGGCGCAGGAGGCGAAGAGGAGTTCTTGAATGCACAAAAGTATGCGACGCTGGGCTCTTTTCGTGCCGTCGACCGAGACAGTTGATGGGCTCACGCGACGATGCATGAGCCCGTCTTCGTGTTTAGTCCTTGCCCTGATTGATCGTGATGGGTGTCAGCCTATTCGCCTGAAGGCTGTATTTCTTCACGATCTCGTCATAGATGCCTTTCTGCTGAAGGCGCTCAAGTCCTTCCTTGATGGCATCGCGCAACTGGGTTTCCGTCTTGAGCACCGGTATGCCAGAAAGGGAAACCGTGAAGGCCTCGCCGATGAGCACGTAGGTGTTGGGCTCCTGCGACTGGAAGTATGGCAGTGTCTCGTTGCCCTGAACGGCTGCATCGAGGCGTTGCGTCTTCAACTGCGTTCGAGCGTCCGCAGATCCCTCGGTGCCGATGGCCTCGACGGAGGGCTTTCCCTTCGCTACACAGTTGGCTTGGCTCCATTCGCCGATCTGGCGGGGCCAGTTGGTGGAGCGGCTCGCACCGACTTTCTTACCGCACAGATCCTCGGGTGTCTTGATGGTCGCTGCCATGGCGGGCGAGGTGTAGAACTGCGCGCCTGATTTCATGTAGTCAACGAAATCTACGATGTCCCGACGGGCTGGAAGATCGCTCATGCCGGCAAGTGCGATGTCGACCCGGCCCGTCTGAAGCGACGGGATCATCTGAGCAAAGGCGATTTCCTGCCACTCGATTTCAACGCCGAGTTCCTTCGCGAGAGCCTCGCCCAGATCGATATCAAATCCCGAGAGCTTATTCGTGGACGGATCCTTGAAGGTGATCGGCGCGTAGTTCGGCATCGTCGCAACGACGATTTTGCCAGCCTTCTTGATCCGATCTGGCAGTTCCATCGCGTGGGACGGAGCCGCGAATCCCAATGCGAGTACGCTCGCGAGCAAACCTGCTGTCAGTTTCATTCTCGTCGGTCCTTTCCTGGGGAACATTTATCAAGCGAGTACTGCCGCGATGAAATCGCGCGTTCTCTGTTGTTGCGGGTGCATCAGCACCTCTTGCGGCGAGCCCCGTTCCACAATGGCCCCCCGATCCATGAAGACGACTTCGTTTGCGACCTCGCGCGCAAATCCAAGTTCATGTGTCACGACAATCATCGTCATGCCCGAGCGGGCCAGATCTCTCATAACAGCTAGGACTTCGCCAACTAGCTCCGGGTCGAGCGCCGAGGTCGGCTCGTCGAACAGCATCAGCTTAGGCTTCATTGCGAGTGCACGGGCAATCGCCACACGCTGCTGCTGACCACCAGAGAGTTCCGACGGATAGGCATCCCGCTTTGCTGAAAGCCCCACGCGCTCCAATAGCGCCATGGCTTCTCCGATGACTTCGCTGCGACGGCGCTTTTGCACCGTCATTGGACCCTCGATGATGTTCTCAAGCGCCGTCATATGCTGAAACAGATTGAAGCGCTGGAAAACCATGCCACTCGTCAGCCGCTGGCGTGAAATTTCTGCGTCGGTCAGTTCATATAGCTTGTGGCCGATACGGCGATAACCGACGAGCTCGCCATCCACCCAGATGGCCCCGGAGTCGATGCGTTCCAATTGGTTGATGCAGCGAAGAAGGGTACTCTTACCCGATCCTGATGGCCCGACTATACAGAGTACTTGGCCGGCGGCAATCTCGATTGACACACCGTCGAGCGCCTGAACGGAGCCGAAAGTTTTGCGCACATCGGCTGCAATGACGATAGGCATCATGGCTCAACCCTCAACCACCGGACGTGTAACCCGACGAGACCGGCGGCCCGATCCCTTGGCGAAATAGCGTTCGAGGAAATGCTGAGCGATGCTCAGGATCGTCACGATGATCAGATACCAGCCGGCAGACACGATCAGGAGTTCGATCACACGGGCATTGGCAAAGTAGATCGTCTGCGCGTTCCGCAGCACCTCGGCGAAGCCTATCACGCTCGCGATGGACGTGAGCTTTACCATGCTGATCACCTCGTTGCCGACCGGCGGAATGATGACCCGCATGGCCTGCGGAAGAACGATGCGGCGTAGGGTCGTCAGGCGCGTCATGCCGATAGCCTTGGCAGCCTCCGTCTGGCCCGCATCGACCGACAGGATTCCTGAACGTACAACCTCCGCCGTGTATGCGCCTTGATTGATGCCGAGACCCAGCAGCGTCGCCATAAATGGCGTCATCACGTCGACCATGCGGGCCTCAAACAGGCCCGGGATTCCGATGCGCGGGAACACCAGAGCGAGATTGAACCAGATCAGAAGCTGAAGAAGGAGCGGCGTGCCGCGAAAGAACCAGATGTAGAAGACCGCGACGGCCTTCAGAACCGGGTTGGGCGACATCACCATAATGGCGAACAGGACGCCGAGCCCTATGCCTAGAGCCATAGCGCAAGCGGTCATAATGATCGTGTTGCCAAGACCGCTAATGATCGATTGGGCCGTGAAGAACTGACCAACCACGGCCCAGTCGATCTGTCCTTCAGCGAATGCCTTTACCACATAGGCGAAAGCCGCGAGGATCAGGGCACTAGCAATCCAGCGTCCGTAATGGCGGCGGGGCACATGTGTCAGATGCGCGATTGAAGGATCGAAGCGTTCGGTCTTGGCCATACCCGTCGAGGATGATGCGGTAGTGCTACTCATTCCGGTTCTTCCCATTCGTGCCTGTTCAGATCCGCGGACCATCATAGCGCATCACCCATTCGCGCTGTGTGTCGAAATCCGAACGCAGGCGAGCAAGCTGTTCGGCCACCCGGAGTGGAGCTGTTCCGCCATAGCCGTCACGGGCCCCAATGGCAGCATCGGGCGTCAGGCTCGCCATAAGGGCCGGGTTCAAGCGCGCGTCCACGACCGCCAGATCCTCTGGGCTCAGATCCTCAAGGCCGATATTGTGGTCCTCGCAATATCGTACCAGCCGACCGGTGATCTCGTGTGCCTCCGAAAAAGGAACCCCCTGGCGAGCGAGCCAGTCGGCCACTTCGGTAGCAAGCGTGAAGCCATCCGTTGCCTGACGTCGCATTTCGTGTGCATTGACCTGCATTGTTCGAACCATTCCGGCCATGGCTGGAAGCACGAGGGCCAAGGAATCGACCGCCTCGAATGCGGCCCGCTTGTCTTCCACGAGATCGCGATTGTAGGCGAAGGGCAACCCCTTGAGTGTGGTCAGCATCGTGCCGACGCCGCCTATGAGGCGTGCCGCGCGACCTCGGGTCAACTCCGCAATATCGGCGTTCTTTTTCTGCGGCATGATGGACGAGCCGGTCGCATAAGCATCATCGAGCGCGATCCAGCGGAATTGGCGCGAGGACCACAGGAATATTTCCTCAGCTAGGCGGGACAGGTTCACACCGGTCATCGCGGTGATGAACAGGAATTCCGTCACATGATCGCGGCTGCCAACCGCATCGATGGAGTTTTCGCAGGGAGCATCGTAACCGAGTTCATGGGCGGAGAGTTCGGGCGATTTGGCAATGGCTGACCCCGCGAGCGCCGCGGCTCCGAGCGGGGAGCGTGCTGCCCGCCGATCCCAATCCTGCAGGCGGTCGATGTCACGGGCGAAGCCCTGGGCGTGCGCAAGGAGTTGGTGTGCAAAACTCACCGGCTGCGCGGGCTGAAGATGTGTGAAGCCCGGGGCGATGGTCTCAAGGTGCCGTTCGGCCTGAAGCGCAAGGGCTTCCTGCAGGCCCAACAGGTCGATGACGATGCGACGGGCCTGATCCCGGAGATAGAGTTTGAGATCGTTGGCCGCCTGATCGTTGCGCGAGCGTCCGGCCCTGAGCTTGCCGCCGAGCGGCCCGAGCCGTTCGATGAGCGTACGCTCCAGGAAGGTGTGCACATCCTCGTCATGCTCGGATGGAACGAGGGTTCCAGCGGCGATCTCGATCTCGAGAGCCCTAAGGGCCGTTTCGATCGTTTCGCCTTCGCCCTGGGTGAGCAGTTTGGCCCTAACAAGCTCCCGCGCATGGGAGAAGGAGGCAGCGAGATCATAAGCAGCTAGGCGGAAATGGCTGGCATCGGAGCGTGAGAGAGCCATGAGCTCTGGGGAAGGGCCTGAGCGGAAGCGTGAGGCCCACAGAACGTTGGTCGATGTCATGCAACTTTCCTTTTTCTTTGGTGTCCCAAGGGAACCCGTGGCTGGCAAATGAAAATTCGTTTCCTTGATATTCTATTTTGGAATAGTAGGAGCCTGTTCCGCTTCTCGCCTCTGAACTCAGGCCCATGACGATCCAGCGCCTCCCAGGCTCCCTGACTGCCCTCCGCGTCCTTCTTGCCGTTGCCGAACACGGCACGGCCTCAGCTGCCGCCACGGCTGTCAACCTGACGCAAAGCGCGGTGAGCAAACATTTGCGAGGCTTGGAGGAGACATTGGGAATTTCCCTATTCGCCCGCGGCAGCCGCGGCCTCGTTCCGACAGAGGCTGGGCGGATCTATGTGAAACATGTTCGCCGTGCCCTGGCGGAGCTTGAGACGGGCAGCGCACAGGTCTCTGCTCTCAGGGCCTCGCCCTGGTCGGTCCGGCTCCATGTGTTGCCGATCATTGGCGATCGCTGGCTCGTTCCGCGCTTTTCCCGGTTCGCGGAGCTCCATCCTGAGATCGACGTGCAATTCACGACTTTTGTGACGGCCGACACAGCGGAGGCGGCCGATGGGGTATTCCGATTTGGGGAGGGAGTATGGCCCGGGCATCGAGGAAATTACCTTTTCGGCCGCGACATCGCTCTGGTTGGCGCGGCATCCTTCGTTGCACGCCTAGGCAGCATCAAGGCGGCAGAGGATGTGCGCCGCTATACCGTACTGGATCATTTCCAAACGCCCCTGCGCTGGAGCGAGTTTGCCGAGGCATATGGCTTGGACGACTTCACGCCGGTGCACACGATACGATTCGGGTTCTATTCACTGGTCATTCGAGCGGCGATCTCCGGCCAAGGCCTCGCTTTGGTTCCCCGCCGGCTCGTGCAGGAGGAGCTTGAGACTGGACGCTTGGTCAATCCGGCTGGGCTCGGCTTCAAAAGCCGCAACGCCTATTGGTTTACGACGCCCGAGGATCGCCCCATGCGCCCTGGCCTGGAGGCATTTCGGAAATGGCTGCTGGAAGAGGTACAGACGTCCCCATGATGGAGGGCGGCCAAAAGCTATTTTCGAAACAGCAAACGGGCCGATCGCGCATTTTCGGAAAGCGCGTCGGCACAGCGCGACGTAGTAACAGCGCGACGTAGTACTTGCTACGAGATTGATAACAAACGCCCGCTTTGGGGCGAGAGCATCGGCGGTCAGCTGCCCACTTCGCAAGGGCCGCTCATGGCACGAGGCGGACCTTGGCCGTATTTCCGCAGTCGTGAGGCAAGCGAACCTCCAAACGGCTACGCTTAAGAGCAGGATGTGCCTCACAGGAGACCTTTACGACTCGCAGGCATGCGCTGAGCGGTCCGGCGTTCCGTAGTTCCCATTCAGCGAACAGTCTGTCGATCACCTATAAGAATGCCTCTTCCTCCCCCCAATGGGGAAGCGTGCGGGCCTTATCCTGCCCATAATCCGGTGCAGGGTAGGGGCAAATCACAGTGACGAAGCCACGCCAGCCGTGGCGTCGGAGGTGGACATGACGATCAACTTCACGAGGCTTTTCGTCTTCGGGGACAGCATCTCTGATGCGGGGCGGCTGCCGGAGCCGTTCCGGCCCGACCCGCCCTATGTTGATGGTCGCTTCACCAACGGCCTCGTCTATGCCCAGATCCTGTCTCAGGAACTCAGTGTTGCCTCCAACAACTACGCTTATGGCGGCGCAAAGGCCCTTTCGTTGGGACCGGAGCAGGTCCTCATCGGTCTCGACGCCCAGATCACGGAATTCGAGGTCGGCTATCTTTTCGGCGCCCCGAGAGACAGCGCTGCCGCGATCTTCATCGGCGGCAATGACTACCACGACGCCGATCCGAACGATCCCACGATCGTCGGCAGAGTGCTTGAGAGTATTGACGATGCGGCCGTGCGGCTCGCACGAAAAGGTGTCGAGGACCTCGTCCTCTTTAACCTGCCGCTCTCCTTACAGACGCCTCGTGGGATTGCTCTCCCCGAGGCCGAGCGGGCAGCCGAGGACGCGATGATCGCGGCCCACAATGCTGGCCTGCGGCAACTCGCGGCCACCTACAACGGGGCCGGCGTGCCGACGACGATCATCGACGTCGATCGCCTCACTCGCGAGGTCCACGGCGACCTGGAGACCTTCGGCCTGAAAGTGTTCGACATTCCTCTCTATACCCTCGACCAAAACAACAGTCCCGTTCCAACCGGGATCACGAGCCAAGCCGATCCCGACGAGGTCGCCTACTTTGACCCGGTTCACCCTTCGGCAGCCAGTCACGGCATTCTCGCGGCATTCGCCGAGGCCACTCTGCGTGCCGATCGTGTCACGTTTCACGGCGGTGCTGCCGATACAGTCGCAGGCATCTCTGGAGCGGACTTGGTGATGGCGGGAGGCGGCAACGACACGATCTCTGCGGGAGGCGGCAACGATGTCGTCCTCGCGGGCAGGGGCAACGACAGTGTCAGTGGCAGTGCCGGGTCCGATCTCCTCATTGGCGGCGGCGGCAACGACACGATTACGGGATCTACCGGCAGCGATCTCCTTGCTGGCAATGCGGGTAACGACAACCTCAGCGGCGGTGACGACAATGACGTGATGCTCCTCGGCACCGGCCTCGACAGTGCCAACGGTGGTGCCGGCCACGACCTCCTGATCGTCACCGACGATGCCCTGGCCGGTTTCGACACCGTGACCGGAGGGACGGGAACTGACGTCCTTCGATTAGAGGTGGACGGGGAGGTCTTCGCGTCAGCGGAGTTCCAGGCCGAGATCAACGGCTTCGTGCCCGGCGCGGAGACGGTCCTGGGGTCGGGCGTCATCGTACGGGAGATCGAGCGTCTCGAAGTGTATGTCGACGGCACCCCGGAGTTCGCCAAAGGCCTCGCGGCACCGAACCAGGGCACGGCTGTCGCGATGCTACTGCGGGATGCGGATCTGTGGGGTCTGGTCTGAGCGGTGATACATTGCCCCAGTATCCTAGTTGGTTTCAAGGAAAGCGGCCTTCTGCAAAAGTCGGACCAGTGAGCCAGGAAGGGCTACAAATGGTACGCCTGAGACCAGAGCTCGAAGGCAGTAATCCTCAGCGAATCGGACGTTGCGAAATAGCAGGGAATCTCATTTCCTGACCCAGACGTCGCACATCCAACAACGATTGGGAGCCCGACTGGGAACTCGGCCTCCGGACCACCCAACTCAGTGTGCCGCCCAGCCGCCGTCCATGGCGTAGGCCGCTCCCGTGATGGTCCGAGCGTGAGAGCCACAGAGGAATACCGTGAGGGCGCCTATGCTCTCGATGGACGAGAACTCATGCATCGGCTGCTTCGCTCGCAGCAGGTCCATGCGTGCTTCGACGGGACTCATTCCGGAAGCCGCAGCCCGTGCTTTCACCTGACGCTGGACAAGTTCGGTCAGTACCCAGCCTGGGCAAATCGCATTGCACGTGATCCCGTCATTGGCCGTCTCCAGGGCAACGACTTTCGTAAGTCCCAGCAGGCCATGTTTGGCCGCCACGTAGGCGCATTTGTTGATGCTCGCAACAAGGCCATGAACCGATGCGATGTTGATAATGCGCCCCCAGCCGTGGGCACGCATGGCCGGCAGAACCGCTTTGACGGTACAGAACGCCGCGGTCAAATTGAGCCACAGGACTTCCTCCCAGTATGCGTCAGCAAACGCCTCGACCGGGGCAACATGCTGGATCCCAGCATTGTTGACCAGGATGTCGACCGTGCCGAACTGCTCTTGCGCGAACGCAACAAGCCGCTCCGCGTGACTGCTCTTGCGAAGATCCGCCGCATGATAGTGAGCCTCAACGTTCCAGGTTGCGGCGAGCGCGTCTGCGAGAGGCTCGCCTTGCTGACCTGGACTACGGCCGTTGAGAACGAGATTGCAACCGGCCTCCGCCAGGGCACGGGCAATCCCCATGCCAATGCCTCTGGTTGATCCGGTGACGAGCGCGGTCCGACCCGCAAGCGGACGGGGAACCGCGTTCAGCACGTCTTCAGCCGTGGGCCTGCTTTCTTGAGGGAGGGGCTGATGGCGTGCATGGATGGTGTCCTCAGGCTTTAGGAGGCACCGCAACAGCGGCAGGGTTCACGGGCAGCTTGTGCCGGCCGAGTGTGCGGACGAGGCGAGCTCTCGCGCCAATGACACCTTTGACGACCAGTGGCAGGGCCAAGACGGGGAGGACACAAGCCGCCACATAAGCCTCGGTGGCCGCCGGGAGGGTTGTGCCAGCCGCGGCCCAAGCCAACGTGACGTTGCGATTGCCGCTCACGAGCCCGATTGTGAACGCGTTCTTGGCGCCCCAGGCTGCGAACAAGAGAGAGCCCACGCCTCCGGCCGCCAGGTTTACGCCGACGGCAGCCAGGGCGAAGACGGTGAACGCACTCCGATCGGTGACCCAGTGGGTTCGAATGCCGCTCATCGTGGCAAGGCCCACGATCATGAGACCTACCACGGCCACACCCGCCGCGGCCGTTTGGTCGGGCAGGATTGCCCTGATCCTGCTGCGCCAATGCCGTGCCGCCTGTGCCAGAGCGGCGGCCGAACCGATGATGATAGCCAATCGCCAGGCAAGATGGGGCATGTCGACCGCCATATTCACGCCAAGAGCCGTCGCAAAGGCTGGCATGGATAAAGGCGCCGCCAGCGTCAATGCAAGGGAGGCCACCAGAGCAAGGCGCGGCTGGAGACCGAGCATCACTGCGATCGCGGCGGCACTGCCGACGGGAGGCGCCAGTACGGAGAGAACGACACCCGCCTCCAGTGCCGGATCAAGGTGCAACTGGAACACAATGGCTGCCGCCAGCAGCGGCACGCCAACAGCGACCCACACCAAAGCAAGGAGGATGCGGCGCCAGCCCACGGCCTTCTCGGCAGGGGCGAGGCTCGCGCTGAGAAAGGACCCCAAGGTGAGCAGGAAGGCCGAGATGGGCAACGCCTGATAGGCTGCTGCGGCGAGTGGCGCAAAGGCCGCTCCCAAAGCCAGGGAGAGCACCAGCAGGGCTGGCCCGCGGCGACCAATGCAAGCGAGACCTTGACCAAGAAAGCGCATGGCAGGCTCCTCTGCCATGGGCCGGCCGGGCGCATGGCCACTGAACATGGGAACGGGATGGCGGGCGATCAGACGCCGAGCACGCACGCGGCCAACTGAGGGCCCTGGCGGATCCCATACTTGCGCCGCGTCTCCGCAGGTGAGCGCGACGCGTCGGGGAACCGTATTGAGATTGCCGCAGTCAGGCCCTGCCCGCATCCTCCGAACGGGGGATGCGGAAATCGAGCGCTACGGTGTTATTGTTCCGTTTGGCGGTTGCAGCCTCGGCCCGAAGGGGGCCGGTG
>NZ_JAMXFI010000157.1:0-19351 GCF_025460875.1 Microvirga yunnanensis | reverse complement strand
TGCGGGTCGATGGAGACCGGACCGCGCGGGCTCGTCCAGCTCATGCCCTTCATGGCGTCGATCAGGGCCTGGCCGCCCTGCCCGTTGGTCTTCTTCAGGCCCTCGTAGATCAGGTGCATGCCGTCGTAGCCGCCCACCGCCATGAAGTTCGGCCGCATCCCATTGTTGGCCTTCTTGAAAGCCTCCACGAAGGCCTTGTTCTCAGGGCTGTCGTGGGCGGCGGAATAATGCTGGGTCGTGATCGCGCCGAGCGCCACGTCGCCCATGTTGTTCAGCAGATCGTCGTCCGTCACGTCGCCGGGGCCGATCAGCTTGATGCCGCTCTTGTCGAGGCCGCGCTCGACGAACTGCTTCATGAACTGCGCGCCGATGCCCGAGGGCACGAACACGAAGAGCGCATCGGGTTTCGCGTCCGCCACCTTCTGCAGGAAGGGCGAGAAGTCCGGGTTGGCGAGCGGAACCCGCAGGTTCTCCACCTGTCCGCCCTTGGCCGTGAACGCCGAGGTGAAGGCCTTCTCGGCGTCGATGCCCGGCCCGTAGTCCGACACCAGGGTCGCGACCTTCTTGATGCCGTTCTGGGCGGCCCACTCGGCCATGGGCACCGTGGCCTGCGGCAGGGTGAAGCTCGTGCGCACGATATAGGGCGAGGCCTCGGTGATGGTCGCCGTGGCCGCCGCCATCACGACGGCCGGCACCTTCGCCTGGGTGGCGAGCGGCGCCGGCGCGAGGGCGAGCGGGGTCAGGCCGAAGCCCGCCATGACGGCGATCTTGTCGTTGACGATGAGCTCCTGGGCGAGACGCTTGGTGACGTCGGCCGTGCCGGTGTCATCCTTGACGATGAGCTGGATCTTCTTGCCCGCCACCGTGTCGCCGTTCTGCTGCATGTAGAGCTTGGCGGCCGCCTCGATCTGCCGCCCCGTCGACGCGAAGGGCCCGGTCATCGGCAGGATCAGGCCGATCTTCAAGGGCTCCTGGGCCGATGCCGCCCCGGTCAGGGCCAGCATGGCGGCGGCCCCCAGGAATGTGCGTCTCAACATGTTTCCTCACTCCCTCTTCGGCTTTTTGCCGTTAGGCGCGGATGCGCCGTTTGATGAGCGCAGAACCCGGCACAAGGTCCATGTCCCTCTGGTTTGTCAGCGCTCGTTCCAGATTTCGGTGCGCGATGCGGGCGTGCTCGCGCATGATCGCCTCGGCCCGGCTGCCCTCGCGCCGCTCGATGGCCGTCAGGACGCAGCGATGCTGGTCCTGGGCGACGGTCAGGATGTGATGCAGCTCTGGCGATCGCGATTGAACGGGCACCAGGGCGCTCGCCGAGGCGAACGGCAGGGCGCTCGCCCGCTCGATCTGCCGCGCCAGGGGCGGAGAATCGGCCATGTCGATCAGGATTCGGTGAAACCGGGCGTTCAGTTCGACATATTGCGAAAGGTCGATCTCGAGCATCTCGCGGCGGACGACCTCGTCGATCTCATCGAGGCATGCCGCGGCCTCCAGGAGTTCCGAGCGGCCGACGCCGTGCTCGGCGGCAAGCCGCGCCGCCAGACCTTCCAGCGTTCCGCGGATCTCGATGGAGATGAAGACCTCCTTCTCGGAGAAGGCCTTCACGGCGAAACCGCCGGACGGAATGGCTTCCAGCAGCCCCTCCTCCTCCAGGCGCACGAGGGCCATCCGGACCGGGGTGCGCGAGACGCCGAGCCGTTCGACCATTTGCAGCTCGGAGACCCGCTCGCCCGGGTTCAAAGCGCCGCGAAGAACCAGCTCGCGCAGGGCAAGCTGCGCCTTCACGGTCTGCGAGAGCGCGCGGTCGCTGGTCTTCTCGATGCTCATCAGGCCGCCCTGTCCGCCGTGTCGATGGTGATGGTGCCGCCTGCGACCCGCGACACGCAGGTGCAGAGCTTGGCGTTCGCGGCCTTCTCCTCGTCGCTGAAGAACACGTCGCGGTGATCGACGATGCCGTCCACCTCCAGGATGGAGAGCGCGCAGAGCCCGCATTCGCCGCGCCGGCAATCGGAAATCATGGCGACCCCGGCCGTCTCGAGCGCATCCAGCATGGTCTTGTTCTGCGGGACGTCGACCACGAGGTTCAGGCGCGGGATGTTGACCTTGAAGGGCTGCGAGGCGAAGCGCCCGCTGTTGCCGAAGGTCTCGAAGCGCAGCTGATCGACGGGACGTCTGCTCAGCTGCCAGGCGCGCTTGGCCGCCTCCAGCATGCCGATGGGCCCGCAGACATAAAGCTCGCCGCCGGGTGCGAGCCGGGCAATCTCGGAATCGAGATCCACCCTGCCCCCGTCCGTATCGACGAACAGGTGCAGCCGGTCGCCGATCCGCGCGCGCAGCTCGTCGGCAAGCGCCGCGTCCTCCCGGCGCCGGCAGGCGTAGAGCACCCGGAAATTCGCATCGATTTCCGCGAGCGCCATCGCCATGGTGAAGATCGGCGTGATGCCGATGCCCCCGGCGAGGAGGAGGTATTCCGGCCGGCCCCGGCCGAGACCGAAGTGATTGCCCGGAGTCGAAATGGTGAGCCGGGCGCCAGGCTCGAGGCTCCACATATAGGCCGAGCCGCCCCGGCTGTCGCCGAGGAGTTTGACCGCGATCCGGTAGAGGCCGTCCGCGCACGATCCCACGATCGAATAGGACCGCACGTCCGGACGCTCGCCGATCTGCACCGTCACATTGATGTGGCTGCCGGGCGTCGGAGCGACGAAGTCTCCCGAGGGCTCGATCTCGAAGAGCCGGATGTCGGGGGAGAGATCCCGCGTCCGGAGCAGCTTCGCGGCGCGCCATTCGATTTGCTCGGCCATCGTCGGACCTACTCGGCCGCCTGGCTCGGCACATGCGGCTGCGGGCCGTATTCGTCGTCCAGTATCGCGTCGATGAGCTTGCGCGCCCACAGGGCACCCGCATCGATGTTGAGGTTGTAGAACGGCATCCTGGGGTTCCGGTCGATGGCGACCTGCTGCGCCTCGAGGACCACATGGTCCTGGTCGTAGACGCCCTTGCCCTCGTTGACATGCGCCTTGTTGATGTCCCGGGTCAGCTGCTCGTCGTCCGTCCGGAAGGTTCGCACGAAATTCCAGAAATAGTGGCACGACTTGTCCGACTCGGGCGTGATCGCCGCCAGGAACGCGCCGTTGACGCCCTGCGAGCGATCCCCTTGCGGAGCGCCCGTTCCTGTGACGGCGACGCCCACGTCGCCGACCACGATGGACGGCGCCTGGAAATAGATGATCTGCCACCGGTCCACATGCTCGCCCGGCCGGCCGAGCTGCCGGGCCCAGAAGGGCGGCGGCTCGATGCCGATCATCCAGCGCGTCACCGTGGCGGTGCGGTCGGTATGGGTCACGTCGAACGGCGCGCTGGTGATCGCCTCGTCGCCGATGCTGCCCGCATGCACATAGGTCTCGTGCGTCAGGTCCATCAGGTTGTCGATCACGAGGCGGTAGTCGCATTTCAGGCTGTAGAAGGTGCCGCCCTCGCCGACCCAGTCGGTGCCGTCGTTCCAGTGGAAGTCCGGGATCTTCGCAGGGTCCGCCAGCGCGGGATCGCCAGGCCAGATCCACACGAGGCGATGGCGCTCGGCCACGGGATAGGAGCGCACGCAGGCCGACGGGTTGATGGTCTTCTGCGCCGGCATGTAGGTGCACCGGCCGGCGGAGTTGAAGACGAGGCCGTGATAGCCGCAGATCACCTGATCGCCTTCGAGGCGCCCCATCGAAAGCGGCAGCAGGCGATGCCAGCATGCGTCCTCGAGGGCGACGACCTGGCCGTCCGTGCGGCGGTAGAGAACCACGTCCCTGTCGCAGATCGTACGGGCCGCGAGTTCATGCCTGATCTCGTGGCTCCAGGCTGCGGCGTACCACGCGTTGAGGGGATAAGCCTTGGCGTGCGTCATCCGTTTTCTCCCTGAGCAGAATGTATACAGTTAACGCGCTACAGCAACTATACTTGCGGCTAATACCGGCGGATATGGCTGAAAACCGGCCGAGATGATCTTTACCTGTATACAGAAAAAGCGCCATCTTGCGATGGCGCTTTCGGTCGGCGTGGTCTCAGTTGGACTTGGCGGCCTTCACCGGGTCCTTGACGTTCGGGATCGTGGCGAACTCCACGTTGTAGAGCTCGCCATCCCGGCGCTCGACCTTGCGGATATAGACGTTCTGCACGATGTCGCGGGTCTGCGGGTCGATGGAGACCGGACCGCGCGGGCTCGTCCAGCTCATGCCCTTCATGGCGTCGATCAGGGCCTGGCCGCCCTGCCCGTTGGTCTTCTTCAGGCCCTCGTAGATCAGGTGCATGCCGTCGTAGCCGCCCACCGCCATGAAGTTCGGCCGCATCCCATTGTTGGCCTTCTTGAAAGCCTCCACGAAGGCCTTGTTCTCAGGGCTGTCGTGGGCGGCGGAGTAGTGGTGCGCGGTGACGGCACCCAGGGCGACGTCGCCGATGTTGTTGAGAAGATCGTCGTCCGTGACGCTGCCTTCCGCCAGGAAGCGGATCCCGCTCTTGTCGAGGCCGCGTTCCACGAACTGCTTCATGAACTGCGCGCCGACGCCGGAGGGCACGAAGGCCAGGAGGGCATCGGGCTTCGCGTCCGCCACCTTCTGCAGGAAGGGCGAGAAGTCCGGGTTGGCGAGCGGAACCCGCAGGTTCTCCACCTGCCCGCCGGCCTTGGTGAAGGTTTCCGTGAAGGCCTTTTCCACATCGATGCCGGGGCCGTAATCCGACACGATGGTGACCACCCGCTTGAGGCCCTCCTTCGCGGCCCATTCGGCGAGCGGCACGGTCACCTGCGCGGCCGTGAAGCTCGAGCGCACGATATAGGGCGACTGCTCGGGAATGATCGACGTGGCGGCGGCCATCACCACCTCGGGCACCTTCGCCTGGGTGGCGAGCGGCGCGGTCGCAAGCGCCAGCGGCGTCAGGCCGAACCCCGCGAGCACTGCCGCCTTGTCCTGCACGATGAGCTCCTGGGCGAGACGCTTGGTGACGTCGGCCGTGCCGGTGTCATCCTTGACGATGAGCTGGATCTTCTTGCCCGCCACCGTGTCGCCGTTCTGCTGCATGTAGAGCTTCGCGGCCGCCTCGATCTGCCGCCCCGTCGACGCGAAGGGCCCGGTCATCGGCAGGATCAGGCCGATCTTCAAGGGCTCCTGGGCCGATGCCGCCCCGGTCAGGGCCAGCATGGCGGCCGCGATCCCTGCGGCGCTGATGAAAGTCCGTCGTAGCATGTGTCCTTCCTCCCGTTTGAACTTCCCTGGCTTGTCCGTCAGGCACTTGGCGGCCTTTTTGGAACCGGAGAAGGTGATCTCTTCGATCGTTGAGCCTCTATTCGGGCTTGATCCCCGCACGCTTCACGAGGTCGCCCCAGCGGGTCATCTCGGTGACGATATGGCGGCGGAACTCGTCCGGCGTCGTGGTCCAGACCTCGGCGCCTTCGAGCGACAGCCGCTCGGCGATCTCCGGCGCCCCCATGGCGGCCCTGATCTCGGCGTTGAGGCGGTCGACGACGGCCTTCGGCGTGCCGGCCGGAACCAGGATGCCGTACCACTGCGACGCTTCGAAGCCGGGAAAGCCCAGTTCCGCAACGGTCGGAACCGTCGGAGCGGCCTTGAGGCGCGACAGGCCCGAGACGGCGAGCGCCCGCATCGTGCCGCCCTCCACGTGCTGAACCAGGTTCGGCGCTCCGGTGAACATGACCTGCACCCGTCCGCCGAGCAGGTCCGTCACCGCCGGGACCGTGCCGCGATAGGGCACGTGCGTCATCGAGATGCCTGTGCGGTCGCAGAGGGCGACGGTCGCGATGTGCGCGGCGCTGCCGATGCCGCCGGACGCGTAGTTGAGCTTGCCGGGGTTCTGCTTGGCGTAGGCGATCAGCTCCTGCAAGGTCTTGGCCGGCACGTCCGGGTGGACGACGAGCATGTTGTGCACGTTGGCGATGCCGCTCACCGGCTCGAAGCTCTTCATCGGGTCGTAGGGCAGCTTGGGATAGAGCGCCGGGTTCACCGCGAAGGTGCCGATATGGCCCATCATGACGGTATGTCCGTCCGCGGCCGCGCGGGCCACGGATCCGACGCCGACGGAGCCGCCGGCTCCCGGACGGGATTCGACGATCACCGGGTTCTTCAGCGCGGCCTCGAGCCGCTGGCCGAGCAGCCGCGCCAGGATGTCGGTCGATCCTCCCGGCGTGAAGGGGACGACCAGCAGGATGTTCTGGCTCGGCCAGGTCTGGGCCGCGGCCCGCGCCGAAGCGCCCGCGGAGAGCCCCAGGGCGGCCGCACCCATCAGGATCTGGCGGCGGCTGACGGCGTGTCGCGAGCCGCTCACAGGTGGGTCATCCTGCATCGATTGGTTCCTCCGGCTTGTTCTTGTGGCGTCAACTGTCACGGGTCCTATCGTCTAGGGCGTCATCGGGTCGATCCGGTGCGCCTGGAAGCGCGACGCCAGGGCGGTGATCTCGATCGACTCGACGATGCCGGCGAGAGCGTAGGGATCGCTCTCGGCGAAGGCCCGGGCGGCCTCTCGCGAGGGCGCTTCCAGGACGCCGAAGTTTCCGTTCGGCGTCTCGCCGTCATCCTCGGTCAGGGCGGAGCCGATCAGCACACGGGCCAGCCCGCCTCCGCCCGTGGCGACATGCTGGCGGTGCGCGTCCCGGTGCTGCTCGCGCAAGGCCGCCGCATCCCCCCGGTGGCGGCAGATCATGAGCCAGTACATGGCGTCACGCGGCCGCGGCGCGGGCGGCATCCGCCCGGTTCTCGAGGACGATCATCCCCGCCCCGGTCATGGAGGCCGGCACGAAGTAATGCTTGTGCCGGACCACCACGTCCGGGTCCATGGCGCCGCGCATGACCAGCCACATCATGAGCTCGGCGCCCTCGCTGCCGAACATCTCCACATATTGCTCGCGCGACATGGCCGCGAGCCTGTCGGGATCGGCCGCGATATCGTTCAGGAAGGCCTGGTCGGCCTGCGGATTGACGAAGCCCGCGCGGGCGCCCTGGAGCTGGTGGGACAGGCCGCCGGTTCCGACCACGACGAAGCGCTCGTCGCTGTCGTAGCTCTCGATCGCCCGGCGCAGGACGCGGCCCATCTCGTAGCAGCGGCTCGGCAGCGGGATCGGGTACTGGATCACGTTGACGAAGATCGGCACGACCTTCACGGGCCATGCATCCGGCTTGCCCCAGAACAGCTCCATCGGCACCTGGAGCCCGTGATCGACCTCGATCTCCTGGCAGATCATCGGGTCGAAGCGGTTCTCGACCAGGGTGTCGATGAAATGCCACGAGAAGTCGACCGCCCCCTTGAACGGCGCGATCGCGCGCGGCCCCCAGCCTTCGTCGACCGGCCGGTATTCCTCCGCGCAGCCGACCGCGAAGGTCGGCACCTTGTCGAGGAAGAACGTGTTGCCGTGATCGTTGAAGATCACCACGACCACGTCGGGCTTGTTCTCCCTCACCCAGTCCTGGCCAGGGATGTATCCGTCGAAGAACGGCTTCCAGTCCGGCGTATCCCGCAGACCCTTGTCGAGGGCCGCGCTGATCGAGGGAACATGGGACGTTCCGAGACCTCCGATGAGTTTTGCCATTCCTACTTCTTCCCCAAACGATCCCGCAGGAAATCCGCGTGCTCCATTCCCGCCTGATGGGCGCCGATCTCCGTGATGCGGACCGGATCGACGGCCGAAATCTTGAGAATGAAGAAGAGGTTGCCGCCCAGGCGCACCATCTCGCGCCAGTTGCGGGTCATCACCGCCTCTTTCTCCTCGGGCGTGAGACCGAAACGGTCGAGATAGGCGCTCTCGTTCTCCCGGAACGCCTCCCGGTTGGCCGGATCGCCGAGCCCCATGGCCATCTTGTTGATGCGGTAGCCCTGGAGCGACCGCTTGCGGTCGAACAGGGGCGTGTCCGGAATACGATCCGGCACGGCGTCATCGCCCATCGGCTTCACCTCCCCGAGCGCGGCGCGATCCGCGCCCGAATGGTCTTTTTCAAATCCCAGGAACCGCAGGAGGGCCCGGGACACCTGCTCGGGCTGCTCCAGCAGGGACATGTGTCCGCTGTCCTCGATCACCACGAGTTCCGCGTTCGGGATCAGGGACGCCATCTCCTCGTGCTGGGCCAGCGGGCTCCAGCGGTCCTGGCGCCCGACCATCACCAGGGTCGGGCAGGCGATGGCCTCGAGATGCGGCCGCACATTCGGCCTGTTCAGGAGCGCCTTGATCTGCCTGTGATGCTGCTCGGGCGTGGCGCGCATCACCATGGCCTTGAGCGGCGCCAGGAGCGCCTGGTCGCCCACCCTGCCCTCGTGCAGCATGGGCGGCAGCCACCTTTCGGCCAGGGCTTCCATGCCCTCCGCGAACGCGAGATCGATCAGGATCTGGCGCTTTTCCGCCTCGCCGTCCCGCCGGCTGTCGACGCCGGTGTCGATGAGGGCGAGCTTCTCGATGCGCCCGGGAGCCAGGCGGACCATCTCCATGGCCACCCGCGCGCCCATCGAATGCCCGATGGCGATGAGAGGCCCGTCGGCGAGACCGAGCGCGGAACGGGCCATCGCGTCGATGGAATCCAATTGGGAAAAGTCCGCGATCCGGATCTCGGCATGGGGCGCGAGAGCGGCCCTCTGCGCCTCCCAGATGCTGGCGTCGCAGAGGAGCCCGGGCAGCAGGACGATGGTCGGCCGTGTGCTCATGGGTCGTTATCGTTCCTCCCGCCGGCCAGGATGAGCCAGGGGCCAAAGATGAAGCAAATGGTTTGTTTTGAAGGATTGATGAAAGTCCTTCATGAGCCTGCGCCTATTGCTTCGGGATGCCGGCCTTCTCGATCACGGCCCGCCACTTGTCGATGTCGGAGCGCAGCCGCGCGCTCAGCTCGGCCGGGGTTTCACCCCGTGCTTCGATCCCGAGATCGAGCAGGCGCGCCTTGACGTTGTCCTCCCTGAGGATGTCCTGCAGGGCCTTGTTGAGGGTGTCGACGATGGGCTGCGGCGTTCCCTTGGGGGCGAAGAGCGCGTTCCAGGACGTCACGTCGAATCCCTCGAACCCGGATTCCCGCACGGTCGGGACGTCCGGCATGGCGGGCGAGCGGCGTGGGGCGGAGGACGCGATCGCTCTCACCTGCTTGCCCTCGAGACCCGACTTCACGGCCGCCTGGCTGTCGATGAGCAATTGGGTGTCGTCCCTGAGCAGGGACACCAGGGCGTCGGGCGTGCTGCGGAACGGGACGTGGACCAGATCGGCCCCGGTCTCCTGCTTGAACAGGACCGAGGCGAGGTGCTGCGAGCTGCCGACCGCCACCGTGGCGACGTTCAGGCTTCCCGGCTTGTCCTTCGCCTGCTGCAGGAAATCCTTGAGGGTCTCGAACTTCGAAGCCGCGTTGACCACGAAGAGGAAGTCGAACGTGCCGAGGGTCGAGATCGGGACGAAATCGGCCTGAGGGTCGAACGGGAGCTTGGCGAACAGCGGCACGCTGATTGCGGTGCCGTTCGTCAGCATGGTCAAGGTGTAACCGTCCGCGCCCCCCGACAGGGCCGCCCGGGCGGCCGTGATGCCGCCGGCGCCGGGCATGTTCTCGACGATGAACCTCTGTCCGAGCTTCTCGCTCAGCTTTTCCGACACGATGCGGATCGTGATGTCGGCCACGCCGCCGGCCCCGAAGGGAACCACCACCTTGACGGGACGTGTTGGATAAGCGGGCTGCGCATGGGCGGCGGTTCCGAGGCCAGCCGCCATGGCGAGGGCCAGAAGGGAACGTCTCGTGACGGTACCAAGCATGATGATGTGTTTCTCCCTGTTTTTCGTGTCGCGCCGCCTGTCTGCGCAGGCTTGCGGGGATGCCCCTCAATCCGCGAAGCGGAAGAGGCGCGCGGGGTTCTGGACGAGAAGCTTGTGCCGGATGTCCGGATCCGGCGCGTAGAGAGGGACGAGATCGACGAGATCGCCGTCGTCGGGCATCACCGGCACGTTCGGATGCGGCCAGTCCGTGCCCCACAGCACCCGGTCGGGCGCCGCGTCGATCAGGGCCGTGCCGAAGGGCGCGACATCGTGGAAGGGCGGCCCCGCCCGCGAGATGCGCTCCGGGCATGTGACCTTGACCCAGCACTTCTCGTCAGCGCGCACGAGGTCGAGCAGCGCCTGGAAGGCGGGCTGCTCAACGCCGAGGCTCGCATCGACGACGCCCATGTGGTCGAGCACGTAAGGGACCGGCAGCGCCGTCAGCCTGGGCCGGAACTCGCTCAGCAGGGTTGCGGGCAGGTACAGGTCCACGTGCCAGTCGAGGGCGGCGATTCGCTCGACGATCCTGTCGAAGGACGACATGTCCGGCAGCTTGCCGAGACGCGGCAGGAAGGTGAACCGGCATCCGGTGATGCCTGCCTCCGCGAGGCGGCGGAGATCCTGATCGCTGAACGTCTCGTCCACGTTCGCCACGCCCTTGTAGCGCCCGTTGCTCTGCGCGATGGCGTCGGTCACGACCCGGTTGTCGCGTCCGTGCGGGGTCGCGTTGACGATCACCGCCCGCTCGACTCCGAGGCGGTCGTGCAGCGCGCGAAACATCTCCAATGGGGCATCGGGCGGCGTGTAGGGGCGCTCCGGCACGTAGGGGTAGCGCTCGTTCGGCCCGAAGATGTGGCAATGGGTGTCGCACGTCTTGGGCGGCAGCTTGAAGGACGGAACGTGCGGATCGGGATGCGGAGGCGGAATCGTCGGCGCTGACGTCATGCGAACGGACTGACCTTCATGGAGCGATTTCGGCGCCCATGAGATGCTTCCAGGGTGAAATGAAGCAAATGGTTTGTTTTTGGGGATTGATGAAGATACTTCATATATCGCCAGCAACCCGAACCGTCGCTTTCCCCGGAGCGGATGAACCCGATGCGCATCGACTTTCTTGGGCTTCACGCCTTCGTGGCCATCGCCGAGCGCGGCAGCTTCCAGCATGCGGCGGCGCATCTCAATCTCTCGCAGACGGCGCTCAGCCACCGGATCCGCAAGCTCGAGGAAGATCTCGGCGTGAAGCTCCTGTCGCGCACCACCCGCGAGGTGTCGTTGACCCAGGCGGGGCTCAACCTCCTGCCGAAGGTGAAGGAGACCATCGAGAACCTTGCGGGCTCCCTTGACGAGCTCCGCCAGGAGGGCCGCAGCCGCCAGGAGACCCTGTCGATCGGTTGCCTCCCCACCATCGCGTCCGGGCGCCTGCCAGGGGCCCTGCGCGGCTTCCAGGAGCGGCACCCGGACGTGGTGCTGCGGATCTACGACAACTCGGCCACCGAGATCAGCAACCTGGTTCAGGACGGCACGATCGCGTTCGGCATCACCCTGGTGGCGGCCCACCGGTGGGACTTCGACATCGAGATGCTGATCAAGGATCCGTTCACCCTGGTCTGTCCCGAGGATCATCCCCTGGCCTCCCAGTCCGATGTGAGCTGGTCCGATCTCGCCGAGGAGCCGCTGATCCGGATCAGCCCGCAGACGGGCAACCGGATCATCATCGACGACGCCCTCGGGAGCCGCCGGGAGACCCTGAGCTGGCGCTTCGAGGTCCAGCACATCCAGACCGCCGTCGCCCTCGTCCGGGCCGGCGTCGCCCTCACGGTCATCCCGAGCCTCGCCTTCGACACGGTCGACGAGCGCGGGCTCAGGCTGATCCCCCTGCGCAATCCCAGCGTCACCCGCCAGCTCGGCATCATCTCGAAGCGCGGCACGCCGCTCTCGCCCCTCGCGGACGAGCTGCGCAGGCTGATCGTGCAGACTTTCGGCGAACCCAAGCGGGCCTCCTCGGGAGGGCGCGGCAGGAAGCCCGTGCGGCGCAGTGAAAAAAATTCATGAAAGCCGATAAACAGATCATTTGATGCACCCATGGGGCTGATGCACCCTTCCGGCGATCCATTCACCTGATGGTGGGAGACGGACCATTCAGCCTCGCATCCCCTGCATGATTCTTCGGGGCGGCACCTCGAAAGGCGCCTATTTCCTCGCTGAGGATCTTCCGTCCGATTCCAGACGGCGTGACGCGCTCCTTCTGTCGATCATGGGATCCCCGGATCCGCGCCAGATCGACGGCATGGGCGGCGCCCATCCGCTCACGAGCAAGATCGCCATCGTGTCGAAGTCGCAGCGTCCCGACTGCGACGTGGACTTCCTGTTCGGCCAGGTCGTGGTCGACAAGCCCAAGGTGGACGTCACGCCCAATTGCGGGAACATCCTGGCCGGCATCGGGCCGTTCGCCATCGAGCGCGGCCTCGTTCCCGTGCGGGGTCCGGTGACGCGGGTGCGCGTCCATACGGTGAATACCGGCACCATCGCGGAGCTCAGCGTGCAGACGCCCGACGGCCGCGTGGCCTACGGGGGCGACGCGCGCATCGACGGCGTGCCCGGCACCGCGGCGCCGATCGCCGTCGAGTTCCTGGACGCCGCGGGATCCGTCTGCGGCTCGCTGCTGCCCACGGGCAACGCCGTCGACCGGGTCGCCGGGATCGACGCGACCCTGATCGACAACGGCATGCCCGTGGTGGTGCTCGAAGCCGCCGCCGTCGGCCGGACGGGATACGAGCCGCGCGACGTGCTCGACAAGGACACGGAGCTGAAGGCCCGCCTCGAGGAGATCCGCCTCGAAGCCGGCCGGCTCATGGGGCTGGGCGATGTCTCGTCCAAGGTCGTGCCCAAGATGGCCCTGGTGGCGCCGCCGGCTGCCGGCGGGCATGTGTGCACCCGCAGCTTCATCCCCCACGAGTGCCATGCCTCGATCGGGGTCTTCGCGGCCGTCACGGTCGCGACCGCCTGCGTGCTGCCCGGATCGCCGGCGGCCCGGGTCGCAAAAATCCCGCCCGGACGCGAGAAGACGCTGTCGGTCGAGCACCCGACGGGCGAGTTCAGCGTCGTGATCGAGGTCGGCGGAACCGAAGACAGCCCGGTGGTCGAGAAGGCGGGCCTGCTGCGCACCGCGCGCCTGCTCTTCGAGGGCCATGCCTTCGCGCACGAGGCCCTGGCCGAGGCCCTCGACGCGGGCCGGGACGCCGCCTGAATCAACGCTTCTTCTCGAGGACATCATGAGCACTGGAAAGACCGGACTTGTCGTCACCGCCCATCCTGGCGACTTCGTATGGCGCGCGGGCGGCGCCATCGCGCTCCATGCGAAGAAGGGCTATCGCGTGAAGATCGTCTGCCTGTCCTTCGGCGAGCGCGGCGAGAGCCAGTGGGCCTGGAAGAAGGCCGACGTATCGCTCGCCGACGTGAAGGCGCAGCGCCGCGAGGAGGCGGAGCGCGCCGCCGAGACGCTCGGGGCCGAAATCGAGTTCTTCGACGCCGGTGACTACCCGCTCCACACCACGCCCGAGATGCTCGACCGGCTCGTGGACGTCTACCGCGAGCTCAAGCCTTCCTTCGTGCTCACGCATTCCCTGGAGGACCCGTACAACGTGGACCATCCCGAGGCGACCCGCTTCGCCCAGGAGGCCCGCATCATCGCGCAGGCGTCCGGCCACAAGCCGAGCCCGGACCTCGCCTACAACGCCCCGCCGGTGTTCCTGTTCGAGCCGCACCAGCCCGAGCAGTGCAACTACAAGCCCAACGTGATCCTCAACATCGACGAGGTCTGGGAGACGAAGCGCAGGGCCTTCGAGATCCTGGCGGCCCAGAAGCACCTCTGGGAATACTACACCCGCGTGGCCCTGAATCGCGGCATGCAGGGCGGCCGCAACTCGGGCCGGGCCATGACCTACGGCGAGGCCTACCAGCGCATCTTCCCCCAGATCGTCGAGGAACTGGCATGAAGCCTGTCGTCGTCACAAACATTCCGCGCGTCGACCGGACCGTGGTCGACCGGCTCGCCGAGCTCGGCACCGCGACCACCCACGAGGCGATGGGCCGCGTCGGCCTGATGAAGCCCTACATGCGGCCGATCTGGGCCGGCGCCCAGGTGGCCGGAAGCGCCGTGACGGTGCTGGCGCAGCCCGGCGACAACTGGATGATCCATGTGGCGGTCGAGCAGTGCAGGCCGGGCGACATCCTGGTCGTCGGTGTGACCACGGACAACACGGACGGGATGTTCGGCGACCTGCTGGCGACCTCCCTGAAGGCCCGCGGCGTGGTCGGCCTCGTGATCGATGCCGGCGTGCGCGACGTGAAGACCCTGACCGAGATGGGCTTCCCGGTCTGGTCCCGCGCCATTTCCGCGAAGGGCACCGTGAAGGCGACCCTCGGATCGGTGAATGTTCCGGTGGTCTGCGCCGGCGCTCTGGTGAAGCCCGGCGACGTGATCGTGGCCGACGACGACGGCGTCGTGGTGGTGCCGCGCCGGGAGGTCGAGGCCGTCGCGGCGGCCGGCGAGGCCCGTGTCGCCAACGAGGGATCGAAGCGCGAGACCCTCGCGTCCGGCGTTCTCGGCCTCGACCTCTACAAGATGCGCGAGCCGCTGGCGAAGGCGGGTCTCACCTATGTGGAATACAAGGACGAGGACTGACGGTCCCTGTCCCCTTCATGAGCGGTACACACATGAGCCTCGAGATCGCCTTCATCGGCTATGGAGAAGTCGGACAGCTCTTTTCCCGCCAGCTCGCGGGAAAACCGGGCGTCGGGATCAGGGTCTACGACATCCTGTTCGACGATCTTGCGAAAGGCCCGGAGCTGCGTCGGCGGGCCTCCGAGGCGGGCATTCACGCCGCCGACGGCCCGGCGGATGCATGCCGCGGAGCCGACATCGTGATCTCCGCCGTCACGGCGGATTCGGCCGTTGCGGCGGCCGAGCAGGTCGCGCCGCATCTTCATCCGTCGCAGGTCTATGTCGACCTCAATTCCGTGTCGCCCGCCACCAAGGAGCGCGTGGCGAAGCCCGTGCGGGACCGGGGCGCGGCTTTCGTCGAGTTCGCCGTGATGGCGCCCGTGAAGGAGCCGGGACTCGCCGTTCCGATCCTCAGCGGCGGTGAAAGAGCCGAGGAGGTTTCGGCCCGGCTCAACGATCTCGGCATGAGGATCACCCCGGTGAGCACCGGGATCGGAACGGCCTCGGCCACGAAACTGTGCCGTAGCATCGTGATCAAGGGCATGGAGGCCCTGATGGTCGACTTCACGCTGGCCTCCGAGAAGGCCGGCGTCATGCCGGCCGTCCTGGCCAGCCTGACGGCCTCCTATCCCGGCATGGACTGGGAGAGTCTCGCCAGGACCATGATGTCCCGCGTGCGCCAGCACGGGATCCGGCGCGCGGCGGAGATGCGCGAGGCGAGTCGCATGATCGACGAGCTCGGCCTCGACGGGTCCCTGGCGAGCGCCATCGCGGACCGTCACGAGAGCTTCGCCAAGGCCGGCAAGACGTAGGTCACACCCTCTCACGTCATGGCCGGCCGTGTGCCGGCCATCCCGATCCGGTGGGGCGCCGCGCTCTTCCGATCGGGATCACCGGGACAAGCCCGGTGATGACGTGGAGGGTGAACACCCGGTCCGGCATTGACACCCTCCACACGTCATGGCCGGCCCTGTGCCGGCCATCCCGATAAGGTGGAGCGCAGCGCCTCAAGGCATCGGGATCACCGGAACGAGTCCGGCGAGGGAAAGGACATTCCCGGCACGGATGCTAGAGCGGCAGCCCCGTGTAGTTCTCCGCCAGGGACCGGGCGGCCGCGTCCGAACTTCTGAGATAGTCGAACTCCGCGCGCTGGATCCGGCGGCTGAAGGCGTCGGTCTCGGGGAAGGTGTGCAGGATCGAGGTCATCCACCAGGAGAACCGCTCGGCCTTCCAGATCCGTGCCAGCACGCGCGCGGAATAGCCGTCGATCCCCGCGGCGGATCGCTCGGCGTAGAACTCGACGAGAGCCTCGGCCAGGGCCCCGACATCGCTCGCCGCGAGGTTCAGCCCCTTGGCCCCGGTGGGCGGCACGATATGGGCGGCGTCGCCGGCCAGGAAGAGACGGCCGAACCGGAGCGGCTCGGCCACGAAGCTCCTCAGGGGAGCGACGGATTTCTCGATGGACGGACCGGTCACCAGATGGTCGGCGGTCTCCTGATCGACCCGGCGGCGCAATTCGTCCCAGAACCGGTCGTCCGACCATTCCTCCACCTTCTCGTCCGCCGGCACTTGGACGTAGTAGCGGCTGCGGCTGTGCGAGCGCATGGAGCAGAGGGCGAAGCCCCTGGCGTGATGCGCATAGATCAGCTCCTCGGCGACCGGCGGCCTGTCGACCAGGATGCCGAGCCAGCCGAAGGGATAGACCCGCTCGAAGGTGCGGATCGCTCTCTCCGGCACGCTGGCCCGCGCCACTCCGTGATAGCCGTCGCACCCGGCGATGAAGTCGCAGGCGATCTCGTGCTCGACGCCGTCCTTGACGTAGCGCACGCTCGGACGGTCGCCGTCGAAGCCGTGGAGCGACACGTTCTCGGCTTCATAGATCGTGGTCGCGCCCGAGGCCTCGCGGGCCTGCATCAGGTCGCGGGTCACCTCCGTCTGCCCGTAGACGGTCACCGTCCTGCCGATCAGGGCGCGGAAGTCGAAGCGGTGCCTGTCGCCATCGAAGCAGAACTCCACGCCGTCATGGACGAGCCCGTCCGCATGCAGCCGCTCGCCGACGCCGGCCTTGTCCAGGAGTTCGACCGTGCCCTGTTCGAGGACGCCGGCGCGGATGCGCCCGATCACGTAATCCTGGCTGCGTCGTTCCAGGATGACAGTGTCGACCCCGGCCTTCTCCAGAAGGCGTCCCAGCAGGAGCCCGGCGGGTCCCGCCCCGATGATGGCGACCTTGGTCCGCATGACCGAATTCCTCCGCGACGGCGGCCGTGGCCGCCTTGTTCATGGGGCCGAAGAATGAACTCCGACCGCCCAACGGCCAATAGACAAAGCGCGCATAGGATTGGACATTCCGATCATTCGACGACGCGGAACGGATCGACCAGACGTGGCCATTGCCGACATCCCAACCTACGCGCTCTATGGAGAAACCGGCGAAGACCCGGCGTCGGACTGGATCCATTGCGAGACCATTCAGGTCCGCAGCCGCTTGCACAATTACCGGATCCTGCCGCATCGACACGAGCGGCTGTTCCAGATCCTTCACCTGGCTGCCGGCACGGCCGAGGTCGCGATCGACGGCCGGAGCACGGAAATGACCGGTCCTGCCCTCGTGGCCCTGCCGCCGATGACCGTCCACGGCTACACGTTCTCGCCGGACGTGGAGGGAGCGGTTTTGACGCTGTTCGACACCCGCCTGTCCCAGATCCTCGCGGACATGCCCGGTATCCGGGAGACCTGCCGGTCGGTTCAGGCGGTCGACCTCGGCGGCCATGAGGAGATCGGCCGCGCGCTGAGCCACGACATCGCGGCTCTCGCGGGGGAGTTCGCCGGCCGCGCTCCGGGCGGCTCCGAGGCGATCCAGGCCCGGCTGATGCTGGTCCTGATCGCGCTCCATCGCCTGCAGGGCTCCGCGGCGGCTCCCGGCCGCCATGGGGCAGGGAGCCCAGCCCTTCGACACGCCCTGCGCTTCCGGGAACTCGTCGACCGGGATTTCCGCAGCCACCAGCCGATCGACGCCTATGCCCGCAGGCTCGGCCTGACGGCGCCCCATCTCAACCGCATCTGCCGGGAGCATCTCGGCGACACCGCGCTCGGCATCGTGCACCAGCGGATCATCCTCGAGGCGAAGCGATACCTGACCTTCACGGGCTTGAGCGCCAAGGAGATCGCGCTGGCCCTCGCCTTCGACGACCCGGCCTATTTCGCGCGCTTCTTCAAGCAGAGGACCGGGCTTGCGCCCCTCGCCTTCCGGGCCCGGCAGCAGAGCGCCATGGCCTGACCTCCATCAAGAACCCGCGCAGGTCCCCGGCGTTACTCACCGAAGGAGCCAGCTCATGTCGGATAATGATCGGAAGAATCCCGGGGACGAGGACGTGCCGGGCGCCAGGCAGACCGGAGAGAACATCTGCCCCACCTGCGACGGGTCCGGCAGCATCGGGCAGAAGCCGTGCCCGGATTGCGGCGGCTCCGGCCGGGTGACCGTGATCGTCGGCGACGCATGACGGAGGTCAGGTCTAGAGCATCGGACCCAAAAGTGGACCCGCTTTTGGGATCAATCCGATGCTTTAGACGGCCTTGGAGGGAGCGAAGGTCAGCCCCGCGATCATTTCCCGGGTCCTGCTCAGGGCTGCGGCCGTTGAGATCACCATGGGCGGCAGCACCATCCATTCGAGCGTCCAGGCCGCTCCCGAGCGCTCGCCCTCGTGGACCAGAGCCTGATGCAGGGTGCCGAGCATCCCGGCGTTGAAGCGGGCGAGCGTCACCAGCACCTCGGCGGGCACCGGATTCGACTTGTGGGCCATGGCCGACGAGCCTCCGCCCGTGGCGAGTTTCACTTCGCCGACCTCGTTCTGCGCCATCAGGGCCACGTCCTGCCCGAGCTTGCCGAGGGTGCCGGTCAGCAGGGACAGGAATGAGCCGAACTCGCCGATCCGGTCGCGCTGGGAATGCCAGGACGGGGCGAGGCCGAGGCACAGGATCTCGGCCATGGCGTCGGCGACGGCGTCGCCGTGCCCCTTCAGCTCGCCGCGGGTCCCGATCGGGCCGCCGAGCTGAACGACAAGGAGGCACGGGGCGAGGTCCTGCAGGGCCTCCCTGTGACGCTCCAGGGGCTGGAGCCAGGTGTCGATCTTGTCGGCCGCCGTGAATGGAAGCGCCTGCTGCATCCGGGTATGCGCCATGAGGCGCACGGCGCCGTCCCGGCGCCTCAGGCCGTCGAGGGACTGGATCAGCGTGTCGAGGCGCTCTCCGAGGACCGCGATGACGGTCTTCAGGCGCAGGACCAGCGCGGTGTCGATGATGTCCTGGCTCGTCGCGCCCAGGTGAACGGCTTTCGCGTGCGGCTCACCCACCGCGGCCCGCAGCTGCTTGACGAACTCGGGAACGATCACGCCGTCGCGGGCGAGGCCCTCCGCGAGTTTGCCCCAGTCCGGCTGAAAGGCGCCGCAGACTTCGGCGATCCGGCGCGCCGCGTCGTTACCGATCAAGCCGACCTTCGCCTCGGCCTCGGCGAGGGCGGCTTCGACCCGCAGCATGGCTGCAAGCTCGGCTCCGTTGGAGAAGAACGCCTCCACCGCCTCGTCGCCGACGAGGGCCTGCAGGACGGGACGGGGGAGCGTCTGCATCGTCACGAACCTCGCGTCAGACCGCCTCGAGGGCGACGGCGATGCCCTGCCCGACGCCGATGCACATGGTGGCGAGCGCACGCCTCTTGCCCGTGAGCTTCAGCTCCAGGACGGCCGTGCCGGTGATGCGGGCGCCGGACATGCCGAGCGGATGGCCGAGCGCGATGGCGCCGCCGTTCGGGTTCACATGCTCCGCATCCTCAGGGATGCCCAGCTCGCGCAGCACCGCGATGCCCTGGCTGGCGA
>NZ_JAMXFI010000156.1:0-19376 GCF_025460875.1 Microvirga yunnanensis | reverse complement strand
CTCGGCCGGGCGGCCGCTCAGTTCCGCCATGTGGTCGAACCGGGTCGAGAAGGATCCGACCCCGGCCGTCGCGGAGCGCAGCTCGACGATGAGGTCGCCGATCTCCGATTCCGGAATCGTGGCGCTGAGCACCTGCCAGCCCGACCAGCCGGGCCGCTCGTCGTAGCCCAGGATCTGCCCGCGCCGCCCGGTCACCAAGGCGGTCGCCTTGGACAGGGCCTCGGACGGGATCGTGATCTCGACCGACAGCACCGGCTCCAGCAGCACGGGCTTCGCCTTGGGGAGCGCCTCGGCCAGAGCGAGCCGGGCGGCGGCCTGGAAGGCGGCGTCGGAGGAATCCACCGTGTGGTAGGAGCCGTCGGTGAGGGTCACCGCGAGATCCACCACCGGGAAGCCGAGGGGCCCGGCCCTGAGCGCGTCCCGAACCCCGGTCTCCACGGACGGGATGTACTGGCGCGGCACCACGCCGCCGGTGATCTGGTCCTGGAACGCGAATCCCTCCCCGCGCGGCAGCGGCTTGATTTCGATCATCACGTCGCCGAACTGGCCGTGCCCGCCGGTCTGCTTGCGGTGGCGCCCGCGGGCGGAGGCCGGCAGCTTGATCGTCTCGCAATAGGCGACCCTCGGCTTGGCGGTCTCGACCCCGACCTGGAACCGGGAGGCGAGCTTTTCCACCGCCACGCGCAGGTGCATCTCGCCCTGGCCGTGGAGCCGGATCTCGCCCATCTCGGGCCGGTTCTCGACGGCGAGCGACGGGTCCTCCTCGGTGATCTTGGCGAGCGCGCTCGACAGGCGCACGTCGTCCTTGCGGTCCTTCACCTTGAGGGCCAGCACGTAGACCGGCTCGGGCGGCACCGGCGACACGATGGCCTCCGGGCGCGCCTTGCCGGCCGCGAAGGCGTCCCCGGTGGCGATCCCTTCCAGGCGGCCGAACCCGACCGTCTCGCCGGCGGCGGCCTCGGCTTTGCGGTTCATGGCGGAGCCGACCAGGGTGGCGAGGCTGCCGATCCGCGCCTCCGCGCCCCGGGACCCGACCACATTGTCGCCCTCGCGGAAGGCGCCGCGCATGATCCGGGCGAGGGTGAGCTTGCCGCCCTGGCCCATATGCAGGGTCTTCATGGCCTGGGCGAGCGGCGCCCCCTCGTCGGACAGGCCGAGGCGCGCCCGGGTCTGCGCCAGGCCGGGCGCCTCGTGGCGCAGCGCCTTGAGCAGCCGCGTGATGCCGTTGCCGCGCTCCGCCGAGCCGATCAGGGCCGGCACCACGTGCCGTTCCCTCAGCTCCTTCGACAGGTCGTCGAAAATCTGGTCGCGCGGGGGCTCGATCTCGGAGATCAGCTCCTCCATGAGTTCGTCGTCGTAATCAGCCAGGCGTTCCAGCATGGCGAAGCGCGCTTCCTTCTCGCGCGGCAGCTCGCCCTCGGGCAGGTCGACGATCTCGCTCGGCGCATGCTCGCGGTAGATGAAGGCGCGCTCCAGGGCGAGGTCGATGAAACCGATCGCGATGCCATCCTTCCAAAGCGGGATCTGGCGCAGGAGCAGCGGCGTGCGCGAAGCCTGCTGGAGCAGCGCCAGGGTCTCGCGGATGCGCTGGGTGGCCGTGTCGATCTTGTTGATGAACAGGAAGCGCGGGATGTCCGCCTCCTCCAGCTCCCGAAGGATGATCTCGAGGGCCGGGATCTTGCGTTCGTCCGCCTCGCAGACGACGACCGCCGCGTCGCAGACCGGCGTCACGTTGCGCATCTCGTGCAGGAATTCCGTCGAGCCGGGGCAGTCCACGAAAGTCATGCTCTCGCCGAGGAACTCGACCGTGGCCACGTTGGGCTCGATGCTCATGGCGTGGGCGCGGGCTTCCGCGCTCGCATCGCCGACGCTGTCCCCGTTGGACACGCGGCCCGCCCGCGAGATCGCACCGGTGCGCTCCAGGATCGCTTCCAGGAGCGTGGTCTTGCCGCTCTGAAACGGGCCGACGATTGCGATGCATCGCGGGCCCGAACCTAGTCTGCCGTTGGGTGCCATAGGGTTCATCCTCCCTGCCCCCACTTCGGACGTTCTCTTCCGACGTTCTCTTCACGGACGCGTTACCGTGAATGCTCTGCCTCGGATGGTGAGTTGGCAAGAGGTCTTTTGAGGGCGCCGGGCGGGCGGAACGGGCCGCTCCGTCACCCTCCACGTCATGGCCGGCCTTGTGCCGGCCATCCCGATCCGGTGAAGCGCGGCGCTCGTCCGGCTGGGATCACCGGCCCCGGGCCGGGAACGACAGGAGAGCCCTCCTACCGGGCCCGGCGCAGCTCGAAATCGGCCACGCCGAGGGCGAGGTTGACGCCGGTCTGGCCGCCGACCGAGAGGGGCTGGAGCGAGATGCTCCGGTTGGAGCCGCCCACCAGCACGTTCGCCTGCGCCCCGGCCCCGACCGTGGCCTCGGCGGCCCCGCCCACATAGCTGCCGGCGAGCGACCCGGGCGCCACGCTGCCCCGGGAGAGCACCGCCCAGGTGAGGATGCCTCCGCGCGTCGCCCCGATGTCGAGCCCGAACCGGCGGATCGACCCCACATAGCGCTCGTTGGGCCCGCGCCTCGGGTTGAAGGTACACAGGGTGGTCTTCTGCGACGTGACGATGAGCCCGATCCCGCCCGACACACTGCAGGACAGGATTCCGGCCCGCCCCCGGTTCTGGGCCTGAGCCTCCGTGGCCCCGAGGGACGCGAGCACGGCGAGAGCGGCAACGGAGAGAGCGGCGCGACGCATGGACAAATCTCCCAGGCTTGATGAAGCTTAGCGATTAACGGCGCAGGGGCGGCGCCCGTTCCATGGACCGGCCGGCGATCCCGGATGAGGTGATGGGGGGAACCCGGCCCGTCGCGCCCCTGCCCCCGCGCTCCTGCCCGTCTCGAGCCTGGATCCGCCCGCGTCGCCCGACCCTCGACGTCATGGCCGGGCTTGTCCCGGCCATCCCGATTGTCTTGAGCGCCGCGCGTCTCATCATCGGGATCACCGGCACGAGGCCGGTGATGACGTGGAGAAGGTGGTCAGGGCCGGTGACAACACCCTCCCCACGTCATGGCCGGCCTTGTGCCGGCCATCCCGATGCGGTGAGACGCGGCGCCTCTCGGAAGCGGGTCACCGGCACGAGGCCGGTGATGGCGTGGAGACGGTGGTCAGGGCCGGTGACGACATGAGCTGGGTCGGTGTCCGGCTGGTCGGCCCCCAAAGCATTTTTCCGGCCCACGCCCTCCGTTCGGAGAGTAGCCCAAGGGAAACCCTGTCTGTTAAGCAACCTTGTTCGCGCGCGGCTGGGGGGCTGCGTGTTTCCCTCGACCGAGACTACGACCATGCTTTTGTCCGTGCTGTCCGTCGTCAAACCGACGAGCGACCAGATTCAATCCCGCATCTCGACCGCTGCCAACGGCGCGGAGGCGCTGGGCGCCAGCTCCAGCGCCCAGTTCAGCCCGGACGGGCGCTCCGTGCTGTTCAAGAGCGATGCCCCCAACCTGATCGCCGGCGGCACCAATGGAACAACTCACATCTTCCTCAAGGACCTGACCACTCACGCCATCACTCGCCTCTCGACCACGGCGGACGGATTAGAGGCCAACGGCAACAGTTATGACGTCCAAATGACCCCGGACGGTCGCTTCATGGTGTTCACAAGCATCGCCGATAACTTGGTTAGCAATGACCACAACAACAAGCACGACATCTTCCTCAAGGATCTGACCACTCACGCCATCACTCGCCTCTCGACCACACCCGCTGGAGAAGAAGCCAATGGCTTCAGCTTTGAGCCACGTTTGAGCCCGGACGGACAATTTTTGATGTTTACAAGCAACGCCGTCAATTTGGGCGCCGACAATTTCTTGTCCAGCGAGATTTTCCTGAAGAACCTGACCACCAAGGACATAACCCGCATCACGGTTGCGGCGGACGGAACACCTGGAAGCGTCGGGGGCGATCAACCTCTGTTCAGTCCAGACGGGCACTCGATCGTGTTCAGAAGTTTCTCCTCCAAGCTGGTCGCAAATGACACCAACACCTCCTGGGACATCTTCCTCAGAGACCAGTTCGGAACCATCACCCTGCTCTCCAAAGCCGTTGACGGAACACAGGGAAACAGCTTCAGCTCTAACCCACAGTTCAGCCCGGACGGCCAATACGTTCTGTTCGAAAGCAACGCCAACAATCTGATCGCCGGCGACGGCAACAATCAACTCGACGTCTTTCTGAAGGATATACATTCCGGCGCCGTCACTCTCCTGTCCAGGACGGCGGATGGGACGCAGGGAGACAGGGGCAGCTATAATGCCCGGTTCAGCCCGGAGGGGCGCTATATCGTGTTCGAAAGCGACGCCACCAATCTGGTGGCCGACGACAATAACGGTCAAACCGACATCTTCGTGAAAGATCTCGTCGGCGGCACGGTCACACGACTCTCTACGGCAGCCGATGGCACGGAGGCCGATTTCGAAAGCTCCTTCGCACAGTTCAGCCCAGACGGGCGCTTCGTGACGTTCGAGAGCGAGGCCACCAACCTGGTCGACGGAGACACCAACGGCACGAGCGACATCTTCGTCGTCGACCTGCTCTACAAGGCCAACGCCGCCGCCATCCTGGAGGGCCGCTTCCTCGAGACGACACTCGGCGTCGGCGCCGCCTCAAGCCTCAGCATCGACTGGGGCGACGGCACCACGTCCACGCAGACGCCCGTCGCCGGCCAGGTCAGCCTCGCCCATGCCTATGCCAGCACCGGCAGCAAGAGCGCCGTGGTCACCCTGGTCGAGGGCGCGCTCACCTGGAGCGTGGCGCATCATGTGGATGTCGCGGCTGGGGCGATGGTGCGCAACACCGCCGTGTTCGACACGCTCTCCGGCGGCGCCGGGCACGACGTTCTCACCGGCGACGCCTTCGGCAACATCCTCAACGGCGGCGGCGGCACCGACACCGTCATCGCCGGCAGCAGCTTCTCGCTCGCGGCGCTCGCCGAGGTCGAGAACCTCACCGCCAGCGGCAGCGCCGGCGTGAGCCTGACCGGCAACGGGCTCGCCAACATGCTCACCGGCAATGCCGGCGCCAACCGCCTCGACGGCGGCGCGGGCGCGGATGTGCTGAGTGGGGGCGCGGGCGACGACACCTATGTCACCGACGGGCTGGATACGATCCATGAGGCGGCGGGCGGGGGCACCGACACGGTGATCACCGGCAGCAGCTTCTCGCTGGCGGCATTCGCCGAGGTCGAGAACCTTTCCGCCGCCGAGGGCACGGCCGGGCTGGCGCTCACCGGCAATGCTCTCGCCAACATGCTCACCGGCAATGCCGGCGCCAACCGGCTCTCCGGCGGGGCGGGCGCGGATGTGCTCACCGGCGGGCTCGGCCAGGACAGCCTGACGGGCGGCGCGGGAAAAGACGTGTTCGCCTTCGACGATCGCGACACCGGCGCGGCGAAGAGCCGGGCCGATGTCGTGACCGACTTCTCGGGCCGGCAGGGCGACCGCCTCGACCTGCGGGCGGTCGACGCCAACACGAAGCGCGCGGGCGACCAGGCCTTCAGCTTCATCGGCACGAAGGCGTTCAGCAAAGCCGGCCAGGTGCGCACCGAGACGGTGAAGGGCGCCACCTACGTGCTTCTCAACACCGACAACGACAAGGCCGCCGAGGCGGTGATCAAGCTCAAGGGCGCCCTCGACCTGCACAAGGGCTGGTTCGTGCTCTAAGGCCGGCTACCCTCGACGTCGCGGCTCTCTCCCAGGTCATGCCCTCTCCCCCGTCATGGCCGGGCTCGTCCCGGCCATCCCGATATCTTGAAGCGCCGCACCTCAAGCCATCGAGATCACCGGGACAAGCCCGGTGATGACGTGGTGCGTGTGTGGGCCGGTGATGATTTCCTCCGCCGTTCCTGCCACCCTGCGCCCTTCCTGACACCCACGGCCTGCCACCCTCCGCACGTCATGGCCGGGCTTGTCCCGGCCATCCCGATCGGAAGAGCGCGGCGCTTCACCGTATCGGGATCACCGGGACAAGCCCGGTGATGACGTGGAGGGTGGTGTCGGCCGGTGACGACGTGAGGGAGCTGGCGCCCGTCAGCCGTCCTGATGCTCGCCGCGCCGCACGACGCGCATGGCCGTGATCGTGACGGGACCCGCGCGCAGGAGGTTCATGGCCGACACGATCATCTCGGCGAGGCGCTCGGGCGTGACGCTGTCGCCCGCGATGTCGAGGAGGAAGTCCTTCGCCTCCACATGGCCGCCATTGGTGAAGTCGACGCGGGCATCGAACTTCACCCGGTGCGTGGAGGCGGGATCGGCCCGGTAGGGCTGTGCCGCAGGATCGGGATGGAAGGTCCGTGGCAGGTTCATCGGCGCAGTCCTCGACGATCGTTCGTCATACGCTCACCTCGTCAACCGCATTGCCGGCCGCTCTTGCGACGTCGCCGGGCTTGTTCCGATGATCTCGATACGAACCATCGCCGCGCTTCACCTTATCGAGATGGCCGGGACGAGCCCGGCCATGACGGGAGAGGGTGTCGTCGCCGGCCCGGACCACCCTCGACGTCATCACCGGCCCTGTGCCGGTGATCCCGATCGTTGGGAACGCCCCGCTCCACAGCATCGGGATGACCGGCCGGCCATGACGCCTGGGGGATCGGTGTGCCTCAGCGCAACGATCCGCAGAAGCGCTGGATGCGGTGGCAGGCATCCTCCAGCGCCGCGTTGGACGTGGCGTAGGAGATGCGGAAGTTCGGGCCGAGGCCGAAGGCCGAGCCGTGCACGGCCGCGACGCCTTCGGCTTCCAGCAGCTCGGACACGAAGTCCTCGTCGGTCTCCAGCACCTTGCCCGACGGGGCGGTCTTGCCCATCGCTTCGGCGCAGGACGGATAGACGTAGAACGCGCCTTCCGGCATCGGGCACTTCAGGTATTTCGACTGGTTGAGCATGGACACCACGAGGTCGCGGCGCTCCTGGAACGCGCGCTTGAACACCGCGAGGTGATCCTGCGGGCCGTCGAGGGCCTCCACGGCGGCCCATTGCGAGATCGAGGCGGCGCCCGACGTCTGCTGGCCCTGCACGAAGTCCATGGCGTTGATCAGGTGCTGCGGGCCGGCCGCGTAGCCGATGCGCCAGCCGGTCATGGCATAGGCCTTCGACACGCCGTTCATGGTGAGCGTGCGCTCGTAGAGGTTCGGCTCGACCTGGGCGGGCGTGACGAACTCGAAATCGCCGTAGGTCAGGTGCTCGTACATGTCGTCGGTGAGCACCCACACGTGCGGATGGCGCATGAGCACGTCGGTGATCGCCTTCATCTCGGCCCGGGTATAGGCCGCGCCGGTCGGGTTCGACGGGGAGTTGAGGATGATCCACTTGGTCTTCGGCGTGATGGCGCGCTCGAGCGGCTCGGGCTGGAGCTTGAAGCCGTGCTCCATGGTGCAGTCGACGAAGACCGGCTTGCCGCCGCACAGGCCCACCATCTCCGGGTACGACACCCAGTAGGGCGCCGGGATGATGACCTCGTCGCCCGGGTTCAGGGTGGCGAGGAGCGCGTTGTAGATCACCTGCTTGCCGCCCGTGGACACGATGGTCTGCGAGGGCTTGTAGTCGAGGCCGTTCTCGCGCTTGAACTTGCGGGCGATGGCCTCGCGCAGGGGCACGATGCCGGAGACCGGCGTGTACTTGGTCTCGCCCCGGCGGATCGCCGCGATGGCCGCTTCCTTGATGTTGTCCGGCGTGTCGAAATCCGGCTCGCCGACGGAAAGGCTGATCACGTCCCGCCCCTGGGCTTTCAGATCCCGCGCTTTCTGCGTGATGACGATGGTGGCAGACGGCTTGATGCGGGAAAGGGCATCAGACAAAAAGCCCATGGGAATCCTCCGATCGGGGCGTTAGATAAGGACCGTGACGGCGGCGGACCCTAATGCATCGGACCCAAAAGTGGAATCCACTTTTAGGATCCAACCCGATGCATTATTCCTGAATGAGAGCATCGTTGATGCGGAAAAACGGATCCACTTTTCCGCACGATGCTCTAAAGCGGCCAAGCCGCCCAAGCAAGCAAAACAGCAAGCAGGACCGGCCTGTCCCGGGCCGGTTTTCGAGGAGCCGCCTTTTCCGATGTCCAGATCCGTCACCCGCCGCCTCGCGCTCGGCCTCATGGCCGGCGCCGCCCTTGTGGCCAGCGCCGCCGTCTCCGCCCAGGATTTCCCGACCCGCGTCATCAAGATGGTGGTGCCCTACCCGGCCGGTGGGCCGACCGACGTGATCGCCCGCATCGTGGCCGAGGAGATGGGCCGCGATCTCGGCCAGAACGTGATCGTCGAGAACCTCGCCGGCGCCTCGGGGGCGGTCGGCACCCGGGCGGTCGCCAAGGCGGAGCCCGACGGCTACACCATCGTGTTCGGCAACAACCAGACCCACGGCAATAACATGTTCCTGCTGAAGGAGCCGGGCTACGACGCCGTGAAGGACTTCGCGCCGCTCGCGGGCGCCGGCGCGTTCGAGCACGTCTTCGTGGTCCGGAACGACCTGCCGGCGAAGTCCATCCCGGAGCTGATCGCGCTCGCCAAACAGGATCCCGGCAAGCTGAACTACGGCTCGACGGGCGTGGGCTCCGGCTCGCACCTGGCCACCGAGCTGTTCATGACCCGCACGGGCACCAAGATGACCCACGTGCCGTTCCGGGGCGCCGCCCCGCTGGTGACGGAGATCATGGCGGGCCGCATCGACGTGTCGAACTCGACCCTGCCCAGCGTCCTGTCCCAGTTCCAGGCCGGCCAGATGCGCGCCATCGGCATCGCGAGCCCGCAGCGCAACCCGCAGGCGCCCGACGTTCCGACCCTGCGCGAGCAGGGCATCACCGATGCGGACGCGGAATCCTGGGCCGCCTTCTTCGCCCCGGTGAACACCCCCAAGCCGGTCCTCGACAAGCTGTCGGGCACGATCATCGCGATCCTCAACAAGCCCGACGTCAAGGAGCGCATCACCAAGCTCGGCTTCACCCTGAACGTGCGCGACCCGGAGGCGTTCAGGCCCTATCTCGCCAAGGAGATCCAGACCTGGGCCGAGATCATCAGGGCGGCCGGCATCAAGGCCGAGTGAGGGTCTCCGGCGTCGCCCCCGGCCTGGGATGCCCCCCACCCCGTCATGGCCGGGCCTGTCCCGGCCATCCCGATGCGAAGGGCGCGGGGTTCCACACAATCGAGATCACCGGGACGAGCCCGGTGATGACATCGAGGGAGGAGCAACACCCATGCAGCGTCACCAGGGCCGCCTGATCGACCACGTTCACCTGCGCGTCTCGGACCTCGAGGCGAGCCGGCGCTTCTACCGGGCCGTCCTGCAGGCCGTCGGGCGCGCGTTCACCTCGGAGAGCCCGGAGCATTTCGCCTGCGACGAATTGTGGGTCGACCGGGCGGACGGACCGGTCTCGCGGGTCCATCTCGCGTTCCAGGCCCGGGACCGGGAGGCGGTCCACGCCTTCCATGCGGCGGCCCTGGCGGCGGGCGGGCGCGACAACGGCGGGCCGGGAGAACGCTCCTATCACCCAGGCTATTATGCCGCTTTTGTCTTCGACCCCGACGGCCACAATATCGAGGCGGTGCATCACGGGCCGGCCGAGCGCTCTGCGGAATCCGTGATCGTCACGCCGAAACCGTAAGCTCGCTCTGCAACAATCGTTAATAATTAGTTAACGCCGACACTTAGCCGAGAAACCGGATGCGACACTTTCGGACAGGCCTGGAACTTTCTTGAATCACACAGGTTTTTTCCCGCAGCCTCCTTTGGCTGCTGGGGATTGGACCAATGAAAACTTTCCGGTCAAGAAACGCCTATCACGTTTCCTCCCGGGTCCACCGTCTGGACCCGCGTCAGGAGAGCCGCTGCTCGCTCGCTCTGGTCATGCTGCTGGGCCTCGCGACGCTCTCCGTGATGGCCACCACCCAGAGCCTGTCGGCCCAAGACCCGAAGACCGTCCACGTCTATTCTCCGCGATAACGCGTGAGTGAACGGCGTCACGGTTGACGGCCCGTCTCAGGAGTTTAGCTCTCCGGCATCGTGACCGACGGAGAGAATCCCAGATGCTGAGCCCCCGAATCGCCCTGGCCTGCGCCCTCGCGCTCGGCGCCTCCTTCTCCGCCCTCTCCTCTGCGCTCGCCCAGGACACTCAGCGCTTTCGCACCGACAAGGTCGAGGTGATCGTCGAGACGGTCGCGCGCAATCTCGAGAACCCCTGGGGCCTCGCCTTCCTTCCCGACAACCGCATGCTGGTGACGGAACGGTCCGGCCGCCTGCGCATCGTCGATGGCGAAGGTACCCTGTCCGAGCCGATCACGGGCCTTCCCCGACTGTCCGTCCGTGGCCAGGGTGGCCTGCTGGACGTGGCGCTCGATCCCGCCTTCGCCGAGAACCGCCTGGTCTATCTGAGCTTCGCCGAGGATCGTCGCGAGGGCCGCAACGGCACGAGCGTGGCGCGCGGACGCCTCAGCCAGGACGGCACGGCGCTGGAGGGCACCGAGGTGATCTTCCGCCAGGAGCCGTCCTATGCCGGCACCCACCATTTCGGATCCCGCCTGGTCTTCGGCCGGGACGGCAACCTCTTCGTGACGCTCGGCGAGCGCAACGACCTGCGCGATCAGGCCCAGAGCCTCAACAACCACCTGGGCAAGATCGTCCGCATCAAGCCCGCCGGCGGCGCGGCGCCCGACAACCCGTTCCTGGCCCGCGAGGATGCCCGCCCGGAGATCTGGTCGTCAGGCCATCGCAACGTGCAGTCGGCGGCCCTTCACCCGGCGACGGGCGACCTCTGGACCGTCGAGCACGGCGCACGCGGCGGCGACGAGGTCAATATCCCGCAGAGGGGCCGGAACTACGGCTGGCCGGTGATCTCCTACGGGGTGCATTACTCGGGCCAGAGGATCGGCGAAGGCACGCGCAAGACCGGCCTGGAGCAGCCGGTCTATTATTGGGACCCGTCCATCGCGCCCTCCGGCATGGCCTTCTACACGGGCGACCAGTTCCCGGCCTGGCGCGGCAGCATCCTGGTCGGGGCGCTGGCCGGCAAGCTCGTCTCGCGCCTCGAGACCAACGGCAACCGGGTCACCGGCGAGGAGCGCATGCTGCAGCAGCTCGGCGAGCGCATCCGCGACGTGCGCCAGGGCCCGGACGGCTTCGTCTATCTCCTGACGGATTCCCGCAACGGCCGCATCCTGCGCATGAAGCCCGCGACCTGAGCGGTCGAGCGACGAAGCCCACGTGAAGCCCATAACGCCGCTGCCGCCCCTGCCCGGGCTCCGAATTCTGCGCCGGAACCCTTCGTTCAGAGAGTAGCCCAAGGGAAGAGTTGCTTGCTAGAGCATCGGACCAAAATACGGATCCACGACATCCCACCCCTCTTCCCTGGGCAGAGGTAGAAACCGAGCGGGTCCGACAAACCGTCCGATGCTCTAAGCACGATCATTCGCGCGCGGCTGGGGGGCTGCGTGTTTTGATCGCCAGGGGCTGCCCATGCTTTTGACCGTGCTGTCCGTCGTCAAGCCGACGAGCGCCGATATCCTGACCCGCATCTCGACGGATTCCAGTGGCGCGGAAGGGTCGGGCTCGAGCTATCAAGCCCGATTCAGTCCGGACGGGCGCTTCGTGCTGTTCGCGAGCGACAGTGCCCTGGTGGCCAGCGACCACAACGGCGAGAGCGACATTTTCCTCAAGGATCTGACTACGGGCGCTGTCACCCTCCTCTCGGCCGTGGGGGTCACGGGGGGCAATGCGGGCAGCCTCAATGCCCGGTTCAGTGCCGGCGGCGGCTTCGTGGTGTTCGAAAGCGACGCGACCAATCTGGTCGACCATGACAACGAAGGGCACCGGGACATCTTCGTCAAGAACCTGGCCACCGGCGCGGTCACCCGCGCGTCGATCACGGCAGGAAACGTCGAGGCGAACGGCAGCAGTTCCAATGCACAGATCAGCCCGGACGGCCGCTACGTGGTGTTCGAAAGCGACGCCTCCAACCTGGCCGCGGGCAACGATCCCGACAACGGCGAAGCCGACATCTTTCTCAAGGACATGGAAACGGGCATCATCACCTACCTGTCCAAGGCGCCCAATGGAAACCACGGGGATTTCGGCAGCTACAATGCTCGATTTAGCCCGGACGGGAACTCCGTGGTGTTCACAAGCGACGCCACCAACTTGGTCACCGGCGACACCAACCATGCTCAAGACGTCTTCCGCGTAAATCTTGACACGAAAGCAATCGAGCGCCTGTCCGAGTCACGAGCCCACGTCGAGGCGAACGGCAGCAGCTCCAATGCCCAGATCAGCCCGGACGGCCGCTACGTGGTGTTCGAAAGCTACGCCTCCAACCTGATCGACGGCCAAGATGACGATGATGGGCGACTCGATATCTTTCTCAAGGATCTGGAGACCGGCGAGGTCACCTATCTGGCCACGAAGCCCGACGGGACCAAGGCAGACGGCAACAGCTACAGCGCTCACTTCAGCCCGGATGGACGCTATGTCGTGTTCGAAAGCGATGCTCCCGATCTTGTCACCGGCGACGACAACGGCAAGTTCGATATCTTCCTGAAGAACCTGGACACTAAGGAAATCACGCGCCTCTCCGTCGCGGCCAATGGAATGGAGAGCGACTTCGACAGCTTCAATGCTCAGATCAGCCCGGATGGGCGCTTCGTGACGTTCGAGAGCGAGGCCACCAACCTGGTCGCCGGCGACACCAACGGCACGACCGACATCTTCCTGGTCAATCTGCTCTACAAGGCCAATGCCGCCGCCATCGCCGGGGGCCGCTTCCTCGAGACGACACTCGGCGTCGGCAACGCCTCGAGCCTCAGCATCGACTGGGGCGACGGCACCACGTCCACGCAGACGCCCGTCGCCGGCCAGGTCAGCCTCGCCCATGCCTATGCCAGCACCGGCGCCAAGGATGCGGTCGTCACCCTGGTCGAGGGCGCGCTCTCCTGGAACGTGGCGCATCATGTGGATGTCGCGGCTGGGGCGATGGTGCGCAACACCGCCGTGTTCGACACGCTCTCCGGCGGTGCCGGGCACGACGTTCTCACCGGCGACGCCTTCGGCAACATCCTCAACGGCGGCGGCGGCACCGACACCGTCATCGCCGGCAGCAGCTTCTCGCTCGCGGCGCTCGCCGAGGTCGAGAACCTCACCGCCAGCGGCAGCGCCGGCGTGAGCCTGACCGGCAACGGGCTCGCCAACATGCTCACCGGCAATGCCGGCGCCAACCGCCTCGACGGCGGCGCGGGCGCGGATGTGCTGAGTGGGGGCGCGGGCGACGACACCTATGTCACCGACGGGCTGGATACGATCCATGAGGCGGCGGGCGGGGGCACCGACACGGTGATCACCGGCAGCAGCTTCTCGCTGGCGGCATTCGCCGAGGTCGAGAACCTTTCCGCCGCCGAGGGCACGGCCGGGCTGGCGCTCACCGGCAATGCTCTCGCCAACATGCTCACCGGCAATGCCGGCGCCAACCGGCTCTCCGGCGGGGCGGGCGCGGATGTGCTCACCGGCGGGCTCGGCCAGGACAGCCTGACGGGCGGCGCGGGAAAAGACGTGTTCGCCTTCGACGATCGCGACACCGGCGCGGCGAAGAGCCGGGCCGATGTCGTGACCGACTTCTCGGGCCGGCAGGGCGACCGCCTCGACCTGCGGGCGGTCGACGCCAACACGAAGCGCGCGGGCGACCAGGCCTTCAGCTTCATCGGCACGAAGGCGTTCAGCAAAGCCGGCCAGGTGCGCACCGAGACGGTGAAGGGCGCCACCTACGTGCTTCTCAACACCGACAACGACAAGGCCGCCGAGGCGGTGATCAAGCTCAAGGGCGCCCTCGACCTGCACAAGGGCTGGTTCGTGCTCTAAGGCCGGCTACCCTCGACGTCGCGGCTCTCTCCCAGGTCATGCCCTCTCCCCCGTCATGGCCGGGCTCGTCCCGGCCATCCCGATATCTTGAAGCGCCGCACCTCAAGCCATCGAGATCACCGGGACAAGCCCGGTGATGACGTGGTGCGTGTGTGGGCCGGTGATGATTTCCTCCGCCGTTCCTGCCACCCTGCGCCCTTCCTGACACCCACGGCCTGCCACCCTCCGCACGTCATGGCCGGGCTTGTCCCGGCCATCCCGATCGGAAGAGCGCGGCGCTTCACCGTATCGGGATCACCGGGACAAGCCCGGTGATGACGTGGAGGGTGGTGTCGGCCGGTGACGACGTGAGGGAGCTGGCGCCCGTCAGCCGTCCTGATGCTCGCCGCGCCGCACGACGCGCATGGCCGTGATCGTGACGGGACCCGCGCGCAGGAGGTTCATGGCCGACACGATCATCTCGGCGAGGCGCTCGGGCGTGACGCTGTCGCCCGCGATGTCGAGGAGGAAGTCCTTCGCCTCCACATGGCCGCCATTGGTGAAGTCGACGCGGGCATCGAACTTCACCCGGTGCGTGGAGGCGGGATCGGCCCGGTAGGGCTGTGCCGCAGGATCGGGATGGAAGGTCCGTGGCAGGTTCATCGGCGCAGTCCTCGACGATCGTTCGTCATACGCTCACCTCGTCAACCGCATTGCCGGCCGCTCTTGCGACGTCGCCGGGCTTGTTCCGATGATCTCGATACGAACCATCGCCGCGCTTCACCTTATCGAGATGGCCGGGACGAGCCCGGCCATGACGGGAGAGGGTGTCGTCGCCGGCCCGGACCACCCTCGACGTCATCACCGGCCCTGTGCCGGTGATCCCGATCGTTGGGAACGCCCCGCTCCACAGCATCGGGATGACCGGCCGGCCATGACGCCTGGGGGATCGGTGTGCCTCAGCGCAACGATCCGCAGAAGCGCTGGATGCGGTGGCAGGCATCCTCCAGCGCCGCGTTGGACGTGGCGTAGGAGATGCGGAAGTTCGGGCCGAGGCCGAAGGCCGAGCCGTGCACGGCCGCGACGCCTTCGGCTTCCAGCAGCTCGGACACGAAGTCCTCGTCGGTCTCCAGCACCTTGCCCGACGGGGCGGTCTTGCCCATCGCTTCGGCGCAGGACGGATAGACGTAGAACGCGCCTTCCGGCATCGGGCACTTCAGGTATTTCGACTGGTTGAGCATGGACACCACGAGGTCGCGGCGCTCCTGGAACGCGCGCTTGAACACCGCGAGGTGATCCTGCGGGCCGTCGAGGGCCTCCACGGCGGCCCATTGCGAGATCGAGGCGGCGCCCGACGTCTGCTGGCCCTGCACGAAGTCCATGGCGTTGATCAGGTGCTGCGGGCCGGCCGCGTAGCCGATGCGCCAGCCGGTCATGGCATAGGCCTTCGACACGCCGTTCATGGTGAGCGTGCGCTCGTAGAGGTTCGGCTCGACCTGGGCGGGCGTGACGAACTCGAAATCGCCGTAGGTCAGGTGCTCGTACATGTCGTCGGTGAGCACCCACACGTGCGGATGGCGCATGAGCACGTCGGTGATCGCCTTCATCTCGGCCCGGGTATAGGCCGCGCCGGTCGGGTTCGACGGGGAGTTGAGGATGATCCACTTGGTCTTCGGCGTGATGGCGCGCTCGAGCGGCTCGGGCTGGAGCTTGAAGCCGTGCTCCATGGTGCAGTCGACGAAGACCGGCTTGCCGCCGCACAGGCCCACCATCTCCGGGTACGACACCCAGTAGGGCGCCGGGATGATGACCTCGTCGCCCGGGTTCAGGGTGGCGAGGAGCGCGTTGTAGATCACCTGCTTGCCGCCCGTGGACACGATGGTCTGCGAGGGCTTGTAGTCGAGGCCGTTCTCGCGCTTGAACTTGCGGGCGATGGCCTCGCGCAGGGGCACGATGCCGGAGACCGGCGTGTACTTGGTCTCGCCCCGGCGGATCGCCGCGATGGCCGCTTCCTTGATGTTGTCCGGCGTGTCGAAATCCGGCTCGCCGACGGAAAGGCTGATCACGTCCCGCCCCTGGGCTTTCAGATCCCGCGCTTTCTGCGTGATGACGATGGTGGCAGACGGCTTGATGCGGGAAAGGGCATCAGACAAAAAGCCCATGGGAATCCTCCGATCGGGGCGTTAGATAAGGACCGTGACGGCGGCGGACCCTAATGCATCGGACCCAAAAGTGGAATCCACTTTTAGGATCCAACCCGATGCATTATTCCTGAATGAGAGCATCGTTGATGCGGAAAAACGGATCCACTTTTCCGCACGATGCTCTAAAGCGGCCAAGCCGCCCAAGCAAGCAAAACAGCAAGCAGGACCGGCCTGTCCCGGGCCGGTTTTCGAGGAGCCGCCTTTTCCGATGTCCAGATCCGTCACCCGCCGCCTCGCGCTCGGCCTCATGGCCGGCGCCGCCCTTGTGGCCAGCGCCGCCGTCTCCGCCCAGGATTTCCCGACCCGCGTCATCAAGATGGTGGTGCCCTACCCGGCCGGTGGGCCGACCGACGTGATCGCCCGCATCGTGGCCGAGGAGATGGGCCGCGATCTCGGCCAGAACGTGATCGTCGAGAACCTCGCCGGCGCCTCGGGGGCGGTCGGCACCCGGGCGGTCGCCAAGGCGGAGCCCGACGGCTACACCATCGTGTTCGGCAACAACCAGACCCACGGCAATAACATGTTCCTGCTGAAGGAGCCGGGCTACGACGCCGTGAAGGACTTCGCGCCGCTCGCGGGCGCCGGCGCGTTCGAGCACGTCTTCGTGGTCCGGAACGACCTGCCGGCGAAGTCCATCCCGGAGCTGATCGCGCTCGCCAAACAGGATCCCGGCAAGCTGAACTACGGCTCGACGGGCGTGGGCTCCGGCTCGCACCTGGCCACCGAGCTGTTCATGACCCGCACGGGCACCAAGATGACCCACGTGCCGTTCCGGGGCGCCGCCCCGCTGGTGACGGAGATCATGGCGGGCCGCATCGACGTGTCGAACTCGACCCTGCCCAGCGTCCTGTCCCAGTTCCAGGCCGGCCAGATGCGCGCCATCGGCATCGCGAGCCCGCAGCGCAACCCGCAGGCGCCCGACGTTCCGACCCTGCGCGAGCAGGGCATCACCGATGCGGACGCGGAATCCTGGGCCGCCTTCTTCGCCCCGGTGAACACCCCCAAGCCGGTCCTCGACAAGCTGTCGGGCACGATCATCGCGATCCTCAACAAGCCCGACGTCAAGGAGCGCATCACCAAGCTCGGCTTCACCCTGAACGTGCGCGACCCGGAGGCGTTCAGGCCCTATCTCGCCAAGGAGATCCAGACCTGGGCCGAGATCATCAGGGCGGCCGGCATCAAGGCCGAGTGAGGGTCTCCGGCGTCGCCCCCGGCCTGGGATGCCCCCCACCCCGTCATGGCCGGGCCTGTCCCGGCCATCCCGATGCGAAGGGCGCGGGGTTCCACACAATCGAGATCACCGGGACGAGCCCGGTGATGACATCGAGGGAGGAGCAACACCCATGCAGCGTCACCAGGGCCGCCTGATCGACCACGTTCACCTGCGCGTCTCGGACCTCGAGGCGAGCCGGCGCTTCTACCGGGCCGTCCTGCAGGCCGTCGGGCGCGCGTTCACCTCGGAGAGCCCGGAGCATTTCGCCTGCGACGAATTGTGGGTCGACCGGGCGGACGGACCGGTCTCGCGGGTCCATCTCGCGTTCCAGGCCCGGGACCGGGAGGCGGTCCACGCCTTCCATGCGGCGGCCCTGGCGGCGGGCGGGCGCGACAACGGCGGGCCGGGAGAACGCTCCTATCACCCAGGCTATTATGCCGCTTTTGTCTTCGACCCCGACGGCCACAATATCGAGGCGGTGCATCACGGGCCGGCCGAGCGCTCTGCGGAATCCGTGATCGTCACGCCGAAACCGTAAGCTCGCTCTGCAACAATCGTTAATAATTAGTTAACGCCGACACTTAGCCGAGAAACCGGATGCGACACTTTCGGACAGGCCTGGAACTTTCTTGAATCACACAGGTTTTTTCCCGCAGCCTCCTTTGGCTGCTGGGGATTGGACCAATGAAAACTTTCCGGTCAAGAAACGCCTATCACGTTTCCTCCCGGGTCCACCGTCTGGACCCGCGTCAGGAGAGCCGCTGCTCGCTCGCTCTGGTCATGCTGCTGGGCCTCGCGACGCTCTCCGTGATGGCCACCACCCAGAGCCTGTCGGCCCAAGACCCGAAGACCGTCCACGTCTATTCTCCGCGATAACGCGTGAGTGAACGGCGTCACGGTTGACGGCCCGTCTCAGGAGTTTAGCTCTCCGGCATCGTGACCGACGGAGAGAATCCCAGATGCTGAGCCCCCGAATCGCCCTGGCCTGCGCCCTCGCGCTCGGCGCCTCCTTCTCCGCCCTCTCCTCTGCGCTCGCCCAGGACACTCAGCGCTTTCGCACCGACAAGGTCGAGGTGATCGTCGAGACGGTCGCGCGCAATCTCGAGAACCCCTGGGGCCTCGCCTTCCTTCCCGACAACCGCATGCTGGTGACGGAACGGTCCGGCCGCCTGCGCATCGTCGATGGCGAAGGTACCCTGTCCGAGCCGATCACGGGCCTTCCCCGACTGTCCGTCCGTGGCCAGGGTGGCCTGCTGGACGTGGCGCTCGATCCCGCCTTCGCCGAGAACCGCCTGGTCTATCTGAGCTTCGCCGAGGATCGTCGCGAGGGCCGCAACGGCACGAGCGTGGCGCGCGGACGCCTCAGCCAGGACGGCACGGCGCTGGAGGGCACCGAGGTGATCTTCCGCCAGGAGCCGTCCTATGCCGGCACCCACCATTTCGGATCCCGCCTGGTCTTCGGCCGGGACGGCAACCTCTTCGTGACGCTCGGCGAGCGCAACGACCTGCGCGATCAGGCCCAGAGCCTCAACAACCACCTGGGCAAGATCGTCCGCATCAAGCCCGCCGGCGGCGCGGCGCCCGACAACCCGTTCCTGGCCCGCGAGGATGCCCGCCCGGAGATCTGGTCGTCAGGCCATCGCAACGTGCAGTCGGCGGCCCTTCACCCGGCGACGGGCGACCTCTGGACCGTCGAGCACGGCGCACGCGGCGGCGACGAGGTCAATATCCCGCAGAGGGGCCGGAACTACGGCTGGCCGGTGATCTCCTACGGGGTGCATTACTCGGGCCAGAGGATCGGCGAAGGCACGCGCAAGACCGGCCTGGAGCAGCCGGTCTATTATTGGGACCCGTCCATCGCGCCCTCCGGCATGGCCTTCTACACGGGCGACCAGTTCCCGGCCTGGCGCGGCAGCATCCTGGTCGGGGCGCTGGCCGGCAAGCTCGTCTCGCGCCTCGAGACCAACGGCAACCGGGTCACCGGCGAGGAGCGCATGCTGCAGCAGCTCGGCGAGCGCATCCGCGACGTGCGCCAGGGCCCGGACGGCTTCGTCTATCTCCTGACGGATTCCCGCAACGGCCGCATCCTGCGCATGAAGCCCGCGAC